>JBIOTW010000056.1:0-4060 GCA_044866355.1 Candidatus Limnocylindria bacterium
GAGGCCATCGTCCGCGCCAACGCGAATCGGCTCAGCTCCTGCTTGATCCTCGCCACAGAAGGCGATCCTGGCCCGACGGAGGTTCCGCGGTGAACCCCAGGCCGAGAGTCGAGGCTGTGGCGAACGCGCTACGTGCAGCTGCGCCCACGTTGGAACCAGAGGATCGGGGCCTCGCCCTCGAGCTTTATCGGGCGCTGCTGGGGGGACGTCGAGTGTCGGTCTCTGAACTCGCGGCGAACACGGGCCTGGTGGCGGAGCAGATCGAAGCCACACTCCATAGGTGGCCCGGTGTCTTCCGTGACCGGGAGGGGCGAGTGGTCGGCTTCTGGGGCCTGGCGGTAACCGGGTTTCCGCACCGCCTGACCTCGGCCGCCGGACAGGTGCGGACCTGGTGTGCCCTCGACCCATTGCTGATCGCCCCGCTTGTGACGCCGGAGGCGCGAATCGAATCGACCGATCCGCTCAACGGCGAACGGATCAGCCTGACGGTGACGCCGAATGGTGTCCGGGACGTTGTCCCCTCGACCGCGGTGATCTCCATGCTCGTGCCGGACGGGAACTTCGACCACGATGTGGTTCAGCGTTTCTGCCACTACGTGCTCTTCTTCGAATCCCAGGGAACCGGGAGGCAGTGGATCGCTGAGCATCCGCGGACATTCCTGCTCACCGTGGAAGAGGCGTTCCAAGTGGCCCAACGAGCCTGGCCGTCTCTATTTCGGGGGGCGCTACCAGCCCTGGTGACGACACGATAGCTGACGGGCGTCGTCGGGCTTCCACGCTCCGCGCCACGGCACTCAACAAGGACGCCCTATACCAATATGTCGAAACGCACGATGTCTGGATGGGGAGTCAAACCGAACAGAATCGCGTGTGGGCGTCAACTGGGGCGTCAAACCGAACGGACGACGGGTCTCCTGAAGCGTCGCAAGGGCGATTTCACCATCTGACTAGTGGAGCCGAAGGTGGGATTCGAACCCACGACCGACGGTTTACGAAACCGTTGCTCTACCCCTGAGCTACTTCGGCCCGAACGCGCCGTTGGCGCCGGGCGATTCTAGCGCCTCGTCCCCGCGACTCCCCGGCCCCGCCTCGGGCGGAGCCCAGCCGTGGATCAGCTCGTCGTGGTAGCGCGGCCCGCGCTCCAGGTTGCGGGGGATGGGTGCCATCCGGGCCTTCCCGCGCTGGACCAGCGCGAAATACGGACATAGATCGGTGAGCGGGCACAGGCTGCAGATGGGTCGCGGAGCGCGGCACACCTCCCGCCCGTGGCGGATCAGCAGCACGTGCCCGGCGTACATCGCCTCGGGCGGCACCACTTCCTCCAGCAGGTCGTGGGCCCGGGTCAAATTGGTCCGGGGCGGCAGCAGCCCGAGTCGGGAGGCTACCCGGTAGACGTGAGTGTCGACCGGCAGCGCGGGCCGGCCGTACGCGAACAAGAGCACGATGGACGCGGTCTTGCGCCCGATGCCCGGCAGGCTCACCAGCCACCCCCGAGCCTGGTCCAGCGGCCACTCCCGCAAGAACCCGAGGTCCCAGGTCCCGTGGGTCGCGTCGCGGACCTCGGCCAGGACGAGCTGAATGCGGCGCGACTTGGTGGGCGCCAGGCCGCCGGGTCGGATGACGTCGGCCAGCTCGTCCGTCGGCGCCGCCAGCACCTCCTCCCACGACCCATAGGCGGCGCGCAGCGCGACGAAGGCGCGATGCGAGTTGATGTCGGCGGTGTTCTGGGCCAGCACGGTCAGCACCAGCTCGTCGACGGGTTCCAATCGCGGCCCTCCCCAAACGGGCATCCCGTATCGGTCTGCCAGGCGCTCGAGGATGGGACCGATGCGCCCGCGCCGAACGCGGCGCTGGGCGGCCAGCCGACGCCGATTGACACGCGATCGAGGCTTGGCTCGAGGCTTGGCTCGAGGCTTCGCGGCAGGCACGGGGGGCTTGCCGGAAGTCGAGACGGGCGTCATGCGACACCCAGGCGCGCAACTTCTTGCGCATACGAGGCCCATGCACCGGCCCCCAACCGCCACGCCTGTCCCAGGTCGATGACCCGGCCCCGACCTCCCTGTCGCTCGGCCCATTCCTCGGCGTGGTCAGCCGAGCACAGCAGGACGGTAGGCGTGCAGAAGTCCGCCCTGAGATCGGTGCCGCCGGCCGCGAGCCACAGCCGCTCCGGCCGATCATCGTCGACGGCCGTGGGGAGCCGCAGGGTGATGGGTCGCCCGCATGCCCCGCACTTCGTCGAGATTGCGCCGTCCACGCCGAGCGCGGCGGGGATGCCGATGGCGTCATAGGCGCACCAGGTCCGATAGTCACGCCCGCCCAGGAGCAGCCGATGGGGCGCGTCGCCCAGCGTCAGGCCGCCCGCACCCACCACCGCTCCGGACAAATCGAGGTCCAGTTGGCCTCTCGCGGCCAGCCGCTTGACCGCCTCGCTGGTTTCGGCAGGGTAGGCGACCTCGGGGAGCGACGCCGAGAGCCGCTCCAAGGTCACCGGCCGGCCGTCGCGGACGAGCAACGCGAACGCGGTGTGGCGCACGACGTCGTCGCGGGCCGACGAGTCAGCCACGGGTGCCCAGCTCCATCCCGATTTCGACCACCCGCGCCAGGCGGGCGGCGGCGTTGGCCAGCAGCCGTTCGGTATCGGCCATGGCCGATTCGAGGCCGAGCGGCCGATCGATGATGGGCTGGACCAGGGCGAACGCGCCCGACTCCTCGACGATCTCGGCGCCCGGCCCCAGGCCGCCGCACAGCAGCACGACCGGGGCGCTCCCCGCCTGCCGGGCCACGCCCAGCGCCGCCTTGCCGGCCAGGGTCTGTTCGTCGGCCCGCCCCTCGCCGGTGATGACGAGGTCGGCGCCGACGCATGCCGCAGCCAAGCCCACCAGCTCGGCCACGACCTCGACCCCGGACCGGACCTGGGCCGAGGTGAAGCCCAGGAGCCCGGCCGTGGTCCCGCCGGCCGCCCCGGCGCCGGGCGCGTCGGCGACGTCCCGCCCGGTGGCGCGCAGGATCTCCGCGCCCCACCGACCCAGGGCCGCGTCCAGCTCGGCTACGGCTGCGGCGTCTGCGCCCTTCTGGGGCCCGTACGTGGCGGCCGCCCCGTTCGGGCCGGTCAACGGGTTCGAGACGTCCGAGGCGATGATGATGTCGACATCCGCCAGACGGGGATCCAACCCGTCTGCATCGATGTGGTCCACCCCGGCCAGGGCCGCCCCGCCATCGGCCAGCGTCTCACCCCGTGCGTCAAGCAGCCGGAGGCCCATCTCGACCAGCAGACCCGACCCGCCGTCGGTGGTGGCCGATCCCCCCAGCCCGATCACGATGCGCTCGGCCCCCGCGTCGAGCGCCGCCTCGACGAGCCGCCCGGTGCCGCGAGTGCTGGCCGCTCGCGCGCTTGCCGGCGTCCGCTCCTCGATCACCAGCCGCGCCAGTCCACTGGCCGACGCCATCTCCACGAACGCGGTTGCGCCGCCGTCGAGCGCGAGCCACTCCGCGGTGATCGGGCGTCCCAGGGGATCCGTGGCGGCCACCTCGTTCCGCGTCGTGCCAGAACCCTGTGCCGCCGCGATGGCCGCCAGGGTCCCCTCGCCCCCATCCGCCATCGGGATCTGCACCACCGCGTCGGCGGGCCGCGCGGACGACCAGCCCCGGGCGATGGCCGCGGCGGCGGCAACCGAGTCCAGCGCTCCCCCGAACGAGTCAGGCGCCACGACGACCCGCAGCGGCGCACTCATGCCCGCAGCGCCGTCGTCATCGGCTCAGCTCCTTGCGCCTCGCGATGTAGGCCGGGATGGTGTTCATCGGCGGTCGGATATCGTCGCCCACCTCGCTGATGTCCAGGCTGAATCGGTCCCCCTCCTGGCGGATCTGCTTCATGCGCTCGCCCATGTCGGTCAGCAGCTCGATGCGCTGGCGCTCCTCGAGCTTGGCGATGCCCGCCTTGAGGATGACGAAGGCCATCCGGGACAGGTCCACCAGCGACTTGTTGCGGTGGATCCGGCGTTCAAGGTCCACCTGGCCGATGCCCGACAGCCCAACGTGGTCGAGGATGTCGATCAAAAGG
>JBIOTW010000057.1:0-10531 GCA_044866355.1 Candidatus Limnocylindria bacterium
CCGGCGGCAAGGTGACCGACGCAATCGCCGCCGCGGGACCGTACACCCGCGCGTCGGAGAGCGCCCCGGTGACCGCGGCGGCGCAGACCTTCCTCGGTCAGCTCGAGCCGGTATACCCGGGCATCGCGAGCCGATGGAACGGGCGGGCGTCGCTGTCGCTCCCGCACCTGGATCCGAACTACAACTGCTCGTATTCGTACTGGCGGGTGGGCCAGTACCACACCATCGGCGGCTACGAGGGCGTGCGGCAGGGCAATGTCCACTTCGCCGGCGAGCACACCTCGGTCGACTTCCAGGGCTGGATGGAAGGCGGCGCGATCACCGGCGTCCGTGCCGCGAACGAGGTCCTCGCCGACCTGAAGTAGGGTCCGCTGCCGAGATTCAGAGCGGGAAGGCGCGACGCACGAGCGGCGCGCGGTAGTACTCGTTGATCCGCGCCCTGTCGAACTCGTGAAGATCCGTCGGGCCGTTGGGCGTGTTGGCATTCAAGCAGGTCGCCGCGTCCGGTCCGTCGCTGTGTGGAGGGTTGCCCCAGTGCCGCAGGCCCAAGGTGTGGCCGAACTCATGGCATGCGATGTGATCGCGGCTGCCGTCATCGGCGAAGAAGGCGGCGTATTGCGGATTCAGGTTGAAGTGAAGCTCCTGGTGACGGCACCACCGATGTCCATGCGCATTGATCCCCTGCGGCGCATCGGGAGGGCACCAGGTCCATCCGGCAGCGCCGTTCTCGCCGTAGTCGGCCGCGTAGACGATCACATCCGTGCGATTCCTGATCCGCGACTCCTCGCGCACGACCAGTGTGGTTGGACCGTAGGCGTTGGCCATCGCCTGACGCACTGAGTCGGCCAGGTCGGTGGGCGCGGACGGGTCGATGTACACGAAATGCCGAACGTCGTCGCCGACGCTGAGGCATCGGGGCGGCGTAACCGGTCGGTCACAGCTGAAGCCTGAGCCGATGGCGCGACCGCCGTCCACGGCGGTCGCCACGCTGGAGGGCAGCACCAGCAGGACGAGTACCGCCAGCAGCGGCACCGCCGCCGCAGGCTCGCGTCGGAGGCGAATCTTCACCAGGCGCCTGAGCGTACTCCTCTGAACGAACTACTCCGGCCCGGTACTTGTTGCCCCGGTCCCAGGTGGCGCCGCCGCTGCTAGCGTGGTGCCATGGATCCTCTGGCCGGTGACGCAGGCACGGTCCTGCTCACGCTAGCCATCGTGGCGCTGATCGCCGGAGCGTTCGTGCTCGCTCGCGCCCGACCCCGCGGCGGCCGCACGATCCGGGTGGTGGGCATCGGCAGCGGGGGCGCCAACGCCGTCGAGGCCATGATTCGAGCCGGCATGCGCGGCGTGGAGTACGTCGTCATCAACACGGATGCTCGCGCCCTGCGCCGGTCATCGGCCCGCCGCAAGATCGCCATCGGCAAGGGGACGACCAACGGCCTGGGAGCAGGCGGGGATGCCGCCCTGGGCGAGACCGCGGCTCGCGACGCGGCCGAGGTGATTGCGCACGCCCTGGCCGGCTCGGACCTGGTGGTGATCACTGCCGGGCTGGGCGGCGGAACAGGATCGGGCGCGGCTCCCGTGGTCGCCGACATCGCCCGTCAGCAGGGCGCCCTCGCCATGGCCGTCGTGACCAAGCCGTTCCAATTCGAGGGCGCCCGCCGTCAGCGGGTGGCGCAGACCGCGGCCGAGATCCTGGTCGCCAAGGCCGACGCGGTCGCGACCGTTCCGAACGACCGAGTGCGCGACGTCATGCCGCCTGACGTGACGGTTGAGGACGCGTTCCGGTCGATCGACGATGTGATGCGCCGCAGCCTGGGCGAGATCGTGGACCTCATCGCCGTGCCCGGCCGGATCAACCTCGACTTCGCCGACGTGCGAGCCGCCCTGCAGGGCGGCGGCGCGGCGGTGGTGGGACTCGGCCGGGCGAGCGGCGACAACCGTGCGACCGAGGCCACCCGCGCCGCCATGGCGGCGACCCTCCTGGAGGCGCGGATGGAAGGGGCCGGGTCGATCCTGCTCAACGTCAGCGGCTCGCGCAAGCTCAGGCTGGCGGAGGTGGATGAGGTGGCCAACACTGTCCGCGCGGTGGCGGGCCAGGACGCGAACCTGGTCTTCGGGATGAGCATCGACAGCCGGCTTCGGGACGAGGTACAGGTCACCCTGATCGCGACCGGCTTCGATTCCGCCCGGCCGTCCGAGGAACCATATCCAGAGTCGGCCGAGCACATGGCTGACAGCGCGCATCCAGCCGCCGCGACCCATCCGACCGCCGAAGCACACCACGCCGGCACGCCGGCCGATGAGTGGCGTCCGGTGTGGCTGCGACGGTCAACGCTGGACCCGGTACCCCCGCCTACGCCCGGCACACGACCGCGGCGCGGAAAGCGGGCTCCGGCGCAGCGCCCTCAGAACGCCGAGGGCGCGCCGGATCCGGGTTGACGACGAGGGCTGATACCGCCCTCCAGATGAGGTCCTGGGTTACTTCTTCTTGGCGGCCGGCTTCTTGGCGGCAGGCTTCTTGGCGGCCGGCTTCTTCTTGGCTGCGGACTTCATGTCGTGGTGGGACACCCTGATTCCTCCATGCGTCGCCCCGATCCTGGTGTCGGGACCGATGCTCCGATTGTATGGTCTGGTCAGGCCCGCAGATGCAAAACTGCAACGCCCCGCATGTCGAGGCGGATACCCTCAGGGCTCCGCACCCAGCGAATCACCACGTCGCGGCACACGGAGCAGCGGAGGACCGTTCCCGGGCCGTGGGTGAAGGCGAGCAACGTGCCCACCGCCCCTTCGTTCCCGCAGTGCGCGCAACGGTGAGCGAAGACCGTCATCTCGAAGCCGAACAGCTCCTCCATTTCGCCGGCGACGGCGTTGGCATCCAGCATGAGCTGGGAGCTGAGGTCGTGCTCTTCCATCGGTCTGTCTCCTAGCTGGTCGGGCCGAAGCGTTCGGTGCGAATCCGCGCCGGTGGGACACCGAGCTCGACGAGCGCGTTGGCGACGCTCTCGACGAGCAGAGTTGGCCCGCACAGGTAGACGAGCGGGCTGGGTCCAAGCCCGGACAGGGCATCGGTCAGCATGGGCGCGTCGATCCGCCGCCGGTAGCCGCTCCATCCATCCGGCTGGGAACGGGTCAGGGTGTGGATGACGCGGAGGCCCTGGTTGGATTGGGCCAGTCGGTCCAGCTCGTCGCGGTAGATGACGTCGTCCCACGATCGCGTGCTGAACAGCAGGGTGGCTTGCGTGGCGGTGGCGGCGGCTGCCCGGTGGCGGAGCATGGCCATGAGCGGCACCACCCCGGATCCGCCACCCACCAGGAGGAGCGGCTCAGCCAGCGCCGGATCCCATACGAAATAGCCGCCGATGGGACCGCGGACCTCGACCTGGTCCCCGACCACGACCACCTCGTGGAAGTACGGCGACACCTCGCCCTCCGGGATGCGCTCGATGGTGAGGTCGACCTGCCCGTCGCGGCCGGGCTCGGACGCGATCGAGTAGCTGCGCTGCGCCTGGTACCCGTCGGGGGCCGTCAGACGAACGTCCACGTGCTGCCCGGCCCGATGCGTGGGCCAGCGAGGGACGGTCAGGGTGATTGACTTGACCGTGGGCGTCTCGTCGCGAATGGCCGAAACGGTGGCGATCTGCCAGGTCAGGGGCTCAGCCGGCATGAGGCGTGATCGGTTCAGTCGCCCGAATAGCGCTCTTCGCGCCAGGGGTCGCCGCGGTTGTGGTAGCCGAGCGACTCCCAGAAGCCCGGCGTATCCGCCTCGGTGACGAGCAGGCCGCGGACCCACTTGGCGCTCTTCCAGAAGTAGAGGTGCGGGACGACCAGCCGAGCCGGTCCGCCGTGGGCCGGCTCCAGGGGCGCACCGTCGTACTGGTACGCGACGAAGGCCTGGTTGTTCAGGACGTCGGGCAGAGGCAGGTTGGTGGTGTAGCCACCGTAGGAGTGGGCGGTGAGGAACCGCGCCCGTGGATCGAGGTCGGCCGCCGCGAGCAGGTCATCGACGCTCACCCCGTGCCAGCTGGTATCCAGCTTGGTCCACTTGGTCACGCAGCTGATGTCGACGGTCCAGTCGCGCGCCGGGAGCGCGAGGAATTGTTCCCAGCTCCACCGAACCGGCTCGCGGACGAGGCCGTCAATGGTGAATTCCCACTCGTCGAGCGGGATCTGCGGAGTGGGCCCGGCGGAGAGGACGGGGAATCCGTCGGTGACGTACTGGCCGGGAGGGATTCGACCGGCGCGATCCGCGTCCGCATCTCGCCGACGGCCGACGAATCCGCGAGAGACAAAGCGGTCCGTCACAGATCGGAGTCTAGTCGCTACCGGTCCCGGGCTCGGCCCCTTCGATGGCGCCCACCGCTTCGCGCAGGCGGTTGGCCATGTCCGCCGAGCCGATACGCCCGTCTTGCTCGAACTCGTCGATCGCGCGGCGCAGGTCTCGGAAGGACTTATTGATCTTCCCCTGATTGCCATCCTTCACCGCGCTGGCGACCTTATCGACGAGGTCCGTGAGGCGTTCGGCCGCTTCTTCCTCGATCAGGCCGTCCCGCTGCCCGCTATCGACGAGGTCCTTGAAGGCCTCGATCGCCTCGGACAACGTCAGCGGGGGAGGAGCCGGAGAGGCGGTGGGAGTTGGCGACGCTTCCGGCGACGGTGAGGGGGACGGGCTCGGCTTGGCCCTATCCGGGACGGTGATCAGGGCCAGCAGGAGGAGCAAGGCGATGAGCATTGCCCCGGCGAGCAGGGCGGGGAGGATCAATGGTGACCGGCGCCTCGGAGGCGGGGGCGTGCGAACGGCGGCTGGCGGTGGTGCCGAAGGAGGAGGGGCGGAAGAGGCTGAAGCGACGGAGGGCTCCGGTGAGTCGGCGTACGTGGCGGGCACGACCGGAACGCCGGGCAGGGGGATGGCGGGAAGGGTCGGCGCGTCGGGGGCGCTGTCGAGCGCGTGAGGTGCCGCATCAGTCTCGA
The DNA here is from genome assembly GCA_044866355.1 of Candidatus Limnocylindria bacterium. Taxonomy (GTDB): domain Bacteria; phylum Chloroflexota; class Limnocylindria; order QHBO01; family QHBO01; genus DASTEQ01. Next base: position 4,969 of record JBIOTW010000057.1, read on the forward strand.
GCCAGCTGCGCAAATCCTCCGCCAGCGTGCCGGCGGAGGACGGCCGACGGTCCGGATCCGGATCGAGCGTAGGGCGGATGATGGCGGACAGCGACGGCGGCGCGCCTTCGATGGCCATGGGCGGCGTGCGCTGCGCCTCGGCCAGCGCGACGGGCGAGTCGACCTGGTAGGGAGGCTTGCCACTGACCATCTCGGTCAGCAGGACGCCGACCGCGTAGACGTCGGCCGGCGGGCCTGCCGGCTCGCCGCGCAGCTGCTCGGGAGCCACGTAGCGCAGGGTCCCGGCGATCGTTCCGGTATCGGTCAGGCGCTGGGCTTCGTCCGCCAGCACCCGCGCGATCCCGAAGTCGGCGAGGCGCGCCTCCCCGTCCGTCCCGAGGAGGACGTTGGCGGCCTTCACGTCGCGATGCACGATGCCCCGGTCGTGGGCATGGGCCAGGGCCTCCGCAACCTCGGCCGCGATCCGCACCGCGGCCCGTGGGGGCAGCGCGCCCTCGCGCTTGATTCGATCGGCCAGGGACTCGCCCTCGACCAGCTCGAGGATGACGGCGGCCGAGGCCTCCTCGTCGATGGCGACGTCGTAGACCGCGACGATGCCCGGATGTGAGAGGGATGCCGCCGCGCGCGCTTCCTGGATCAGGCGGGCCCGGGTCGTGGCGTCGTCGAGCAGGTGCCGATGGAGGACCTTGACGGCCACCGGGCGGTCCAGGACGGTGTCCCTGGCCTGCCAGACCTCGGCGCTGCCCCCGTGCGCGAGGCGCTGTTCGAGGACGTAACGCTCCGCGAGCGATTCGGGAAGCCGGGGCGGCTCCGGTTCAGACGCGGTCACGCCCACATGCTACGAAACCGAGGCGGGCTCTCCCATGGGCGGAATGTTCTGGTTGAGGCGGAACAGGTTGCCCGGGTCGTAGCGCGCCTTGATGGCGACGAGGCGATCCCACGTCGCACCGGGGTAGGCAGCCCGCACCCGCGCCTCCCCCTCGTCCCCGAGGAAGTTCACGTAGACGCTGGCATCTCCCTGATCCAGCGCCGCGGCGAAGTCGGCAACCCATTTCTCGCGCCGCGGCCGATCCTCGGGTCCCTCGTAGAAGCTCGCGATGTTGACCATGATCCGGTTCGTTCGATGCGCGTAGGCCGTGGCGTCAGCCGGCACCCGGGCCATCGCGCCACCCAGGACCCGCAACTGCGCGACGCGCATCGCCGCGTCCGAGGCGTTCAGGAACTTCATGATCGTCTCGGCCACCTGGCCATCGACGGCATCGATGAACATCGTTCGCGCCACCGCCAAGGGGTGGTACGACTCGTCGTCGGGCGGGAACATCTCCGGGTACGGGATGGGCTTCACCAAGTCCGCGATCGGTTCCGCCAGCGACCGAAATGGCGCAAGGGCTCGCTCGCCCGCATCGGCGTCCCCCGCGTAGGCGAGCAGGCCCAGGACGACCAGCTGGCCGTGGACCGATTCCGGCAGGAATGGCATGGGTGGAGCGGGCATGACGTTGGCGATGGTCGAGAGCTCGTCGGGAGCGGCCTCGGCCGCCGCCACGAAACCGGCCACCACCTCTGCCGTTGCCGGCAGGACGAGCATGCCACCGACGACTCCGTCAAGCTCATGGAGCCGATACAGGAAACGGGTGACCACCCCGAAGTTTCCCCCACCACCTCGGATCGCCCAGAACAGGTCGGGGTGGGACTCGTCGTCCACGCGGAGGACCTGGCCTTCGGCCGTAACGACCTCGGCGGCCAGCAGGTTGTCGATGGTCAGCCCGTACTTGCGGCCAAGGTAGCCAACGCCGCCGCCCAGTGTGATCCCGCCGATTCCGACCGAGCCGGTGTAGCCGAAGCCGATCGCCAGGCCGCGCGCGGCCGCTGCTTCGGTGACCTCACGGGCCGTCAAGCCCGCATCGGCCCAGGCCGTGCGGGCATCGGTGTCGATGTCCAGTCCCTTCATGTCCCGCAGGTCGAGCACGATCCCCCCGTCGGTCGTGCTGTGACCGGCAGCGCTGTGGCCGCCGCATCGAACGGCCAGCTCCAGTCCGGTCTCCCGTGCCAATGCGATGACGCGCGAGATATCGGCCGCACTGGCGACTCGGACGATGAGCCCCGGGCGGAGGTCGATCCCGCCCATGACGATCACCCGCGCCTGGTCGTACTCCGGGTCATCCGGCGCAATGACGCGCCCGGTGAGCTCCTCCCGGAGCCGAGAGATGTCCAGTGTGGAAGCCAGCGAGGTTACCAACGGTGCGCTCCTTCTTGGGTGAGACCTCACCCTAGAGAGCGGCTTCGAGCAGGTCAAATGATCGGTCCATGTCACACTCCGTTGATGCCGGATCGAGCCCCCGCCGAGCGGGTTTCGCCGCTGCTGCGACTGGCCTGGCGCTTACACAGCTGGCTGTATCGGGTGAGCGGCGGACGGCTGGGGACCAGGGTCGGGCCATGGTCCACCCTGTTGCTGATGACCCGAGGCAGGAAGAGCGGCGAGCTTCGGACCGTGAGTCTCAACTACCTGACCGATGCTGGGCGACTGATCGTGGTGGCCTCGTATGCCGGCGAGGACCGGCACCCCGCCTGGTGGCTGAATCTGCTTACCAACCCCCAGGCCGAGGTCCAGGTCGGCCCTGACCGATACCTCGTCTCGGCCCACGAGGTCGAGGGGCCGGACCGCGACCGCCTGTGGGCACAGGTGGTGGCCACGGACCCGAGCTACGCCGAATACCGGCAACGCACGACCCGTCGGATTCCGATTGTGGCCCTCGAGCGTGAACCGGGACCGCCGCGCTCGAGCGGGCCGTAAGCGCCGCCCGCAGGGCCGGCTGCTACTCTCCCGCCATGAAGGGCGATCGGGTCGAGGCCGTGGTCGACACCGGCCAGGGAACCCAGACCTTCGTGATCGAGGCCACGCGCGCCGGCCGCCGCCTGGAAGTGGCCACCAGTCGCGGCGTGGTCGAGGTCAGCGAGGTGACCCGGTCCGGCACGCCGGTGCGCACCGGGCGCTTCATGGCCAGTCGTCTCATCGCGCTGGTCGAGTTCCCGGCCCACGAGGGGCGCGAGTCCCAGGTCGAAGTCTCCACGCGTCGGCGGATCCAGACCGTAGGCGAGGACTGACCGATCCGGCCACTCCCCGGCTGACCGGGCCATGAGCCAACCGGCCGACTTGGTGCTGGTCGGCGCGCGCATCGAACCCATCGTGCCGCGTTCGCAGCCGGCGGATGCCATCGCCGTCAGCGGGGGACGCATCCGCGCGGTCGGAACCGCAACGGACGTCGAGGGCCTGGCCGGGCCAGGAACACTCCGCATCCGGCTCAACGGGGAGACGGTGCTCCCCGGATTCCAGGACGCGCACGTGCATGCCGTGTATGGCGGCCTGGCGGCCCGCGGGTGCAACCTGCACGGGCTCTTGGACGAGGACACGTACCTGGCGGCCGTGGCTGCCTTCGCGGCCGCTCACCCGGAGCGGGTATGGATCACCGGCGAGGGGTGGCGTTACGGCCCCTTCCCGGGCGGCACTCCCCGCCGCGAGGCGCTCGACCGGGTGGTTCCCGATCGGCCGGTCTTGCTGACCGCGTTCGACGGACACTCGGCGTGGGTGAACACGCGGGCGCTGGAGCTTGCCGAGATCACGGCCGAGACCGCGGACCCACCATACGGGCGCATCGAGCGCGAGGCCGACGGGGCCCCGGCCGGTCTCTTGACCGAGACGGCCCAGGGGCTCGTCGCGCGGCTGATCCCCGACCCAACGCCGGCCGAGCTGGTGGAAGCCCTCCTCCACGGACAGCGCCACCTCCACTCGCTGGGCATCACCGCGTGGCAAGACCCGGGCGTCAACCCCGAATGGCTGCCCGCTTATCGGGACCTGGCGGCGTCAGGCCGCCTGACGGCTCGGGTCGTGGCCGCACAGCAATGGTGGCCGTGGGGCGCCGAGAAGGAGGCTGACCCCTACCCCCGTCTCCTGGCGCAGCGCGACGCGCTGCGCATCGGTCCGTTGCGAGCGGATGCCGTGAAGTTCTGGCTGGACGGAGTGCTCGAGACCGGCACGGCTGCCGTCCTGGAACCCTACCTCGGGACCGACGGCAGCCCGAGCACCAACCGCGGCACGCCGAACTACGCCGTGGACGAGCTCCGGGAGGCGGTGATCGAGCTGGAGCGGAATGGGTTCGACTGCCACTTCCATGCCATCGGGGATGGCGCGGTCCGCCAGGCGCTGGATGCGGTGGCCGCCGCGCGTCAGGCCAATGGCGCGCGCGACGTGCGCCATTCGATCGCCCATATCGAGCTGATCCATCCCGCCGACATCAGCCGCTTCGCGGCGCTGAACGTGGCACCCAACATGCAGCCGTTCTGGGCGAAGGACGACCAGGACACGCGCAAGATCCTGCTGCCCTGCCTCGGCCCCGAGCGCGTAGGGTCGCGCTACGCGTTCGGCGACCTCCATCGGTCGGGGGCACGCCTGGCGGGCGGCAGCGACTGGAGCGTGACGACCGCGAATCCCCTCGACGAGATCGAGGTCGCCATGCGCCGGGTCGATCCCGCCCGTCGCGACACTGAGGCCTTCCGGCCGGACCAGCGGCTGGACCTCGACACCGCTCTGGCCGCATTCACCATCGGCTCCGCCTGGGTGAACCGCTTGGAAGCCGATGCCGGAACGATCGAGGTCGGCAAGCTGGCGGACCTGATTATTCTGGATCGCGACCTGAGAGCGATCCCGGATGGACGGACGGCTGATGCCAAGGTGCAGATGACGCTGGTCGGAGGGGTCCCCGTCTTCGAGGGCTAGCCCGGTTCAGCGACCGAGCGGGGCCGTGGCTATGACCCGAAGCTCACCGCCAGCATGGCCATGTTGGTGGCCTTGGCCGACGTCCAGCTCATGGTCACCATCGGCCCTCCGGTTTCCTCCGATCCAGTACCACGCAGGTTGTCCAGGCTCTTCTTCGTGTTCATGTCCCAGTGCTCGGTCTGCCCAGCGCTGGCGGTGTAGGACGTGTTGCTGTTGTTGCCATACAGGACGTCCAGGACGAGGGAGCCGGTCTGAGAGGCCACGTCGACGCCGATCGAGGTCCCATGCGTGGATGCGCCGACGGGAGTCCCCACACTCCCCACCCCGGAGAGCGCGTGGACGCCCATGACCTTCTTGGCACTGGCGCTCATCACGTGGTTCACGCTCGAGCCGCTCACGGTGGGCGTCGGGTTGGCGAGCGTCCAGACCTCAACCGCGCCACCGGCCGGCGCGGTCTGGCGGCCGACGAAAGTGAACGCCTGATCCTGCGCCGGATTGGCGGTATTGGGCCGCCACGTGACGGAAGTGACCTGGGCCGAGGTCGAGCCGATGCTGACCATGGCCACCAGCCGGTTGCTTCCCCCCGGCAGGGTGAACGCGACCGAGCCGGTCGTGCTCGAGGCAGAGGCGAAGTTGCTGGCCGTACCGCCTGTCCAGGTCACCGTCGGGGCCGGGGCGGAGGGCGTGGCACTCAGCTCGTTCGAGCGCGGGCCGGAGCCGACGCTGTTGACCGCGGCCACCTGGTAGTAGTAGGTCGTCCCGTTGGAGACGGTCGAATCGGTGTAGGTGGTC
>JBIOTW010000058.1:0-10852 GCA_044866355.1 Candidatus Limnocylindria bacterium
CGGGCGCCCGGATCGGTCAATCGGTCAATCGTTCAGCCGGTGCCGATCAGCGTGATGCCGTTCACCGTCTTGTACGAGCTGTCGTACGTGTTGTGGTGGAGGACCTCGCCGGTCGTCCCGTCGGTGACGATCCGGGTGACGGTCACGTCGAAGCCGTGATGCATGTACTCCACCCGCTGGCTGGTGCCGGCCGGCAGGTCGCTCGTGTACTCGTAGGTCTCGACCGCGTAGGTTCGGTTGGTGATGATCGGGTTGGTGAAGCTCACGACCCGGTTGAGGGGCAGCCCCCACAGGTCGAAGCGGACCATGCCCGGGTAGGCGAACGAGCGAATGATCAGTGGGCTCTCGGTATCGTTCGTGAAGCTCATGGTCTGGGTGAAGTAGTCGGTCGCGAACACGGTCGCGTCGAGTCCGTTCGGGTAGCGCTCGATGTAGTAGTAGTGGTTCATGCGGGCATTCATCTCGAGGCCGGCCCGCAGCGCGGTGTTGAACAGCGTGGTGGACGTCGAGCAGATGCCGCCGGCCAGGGCCACGCCACCGGTGCTTCGGCCGCCGATGATGGCACCGCCGTAGGTGTACCCACGCTCGAACGTCACCGGACCGATGTCGCGCCAGAAGTCGAAGTCCTCGCCGGGCAGGATGACCCTGCCGTCGAGGTCCCAGGCCGGGATGCTGATATTCGCCCCATAGCCGTTGCCGTCCGATGAGACGTACCACGTGGTCCAGCTCGACAGGTTGACCAGCTGGGGCAGCAGGGCTTCGGCTTCAGCGGTGGTGAGTGCAGGTTCCACGAACGACCCACTCAGGGCCACCGACGGAACCACGCGGCCCTCGCCGCGCCGATGCAGCCCGGCCACGATGGCATCCACGGTCCCGGCCACGTTCAGGGTCCGGCCGCGGACGGCGGGAACCACCCCGGTTGGCGGTCCGTCCCCGTTGAACGTGAACGACGCGTTGGTCGGCGCGCGCTGGATGGGTGCTGCCAGCCGGTCCAGCGCGCCGGTCAGCGACGCGCGGTCGAGGATGACCCCGTACTGGTCGTCGCCGTCCATCCCGAAGGTGATGGCGGCCATAATTTCCGGGACCCCGAGGGTGTGCACGTCTGGCCCGTCGGTGATCTGGAGGGGCGAGGCCTGCATGGCGCGCGCGGCGGCGGCCGCCTCCGCCGCCTGACGCTGGGTGACCTGAACCGGGACTGGCTCGGTTTCGAGGGCCACCGCCGCGTCGCCAGTCCGCGGAACGAGCAGGGCGGCGTTCAGGGCCTCGCGGATCTCGTCCGGGTGGAGGCTGCGGCCCGGATGGGGAGGGACGACCGAATAGGTCCCGTCAGCTGTCGTGACCACGGCCGCGTCCTGGGGTCGGGTGAAGGCCCGGGCGGCGGTGTCCACCACCAGGCGGTCGAGGCGGGTGGGATCGAGGTACACGGCGTCCGCGAGCTGCGTGCCCACGACCAAGGTCGCGAGTCGGACCTGGCCGTCCGTCCACGGATTGCCGGTGCGTCCGACTGCCAGGGCGGCGGACACCAGGGCAGCGTAGTCGTGGTCGCGGCCCAGGCTCTCGAACGAGGTCGTCGTGGTAGCGCCGTCCAGGGTGATCGCCAGCTCGCCGCTCGCCAGGTCCGGCAGGCCGGCCCGGAGGGCGGCTTCCGCCTCGGCCGCGGTCAGGAATCCAATGCCCACCCCCGACACGCTGACGCGTGGCATGACCCGACCCTCGAGGGCCAGACCCATGCCGGCGGCCACGACCGCGGGTATGGCGAGCGCGGCGGCCAGCACGCCCGTGGCGAAGAGGGCCCCAACGACGGGGCGAGGGAGCGCGGGGGCGCGAGGGGCAAGGTCCGCGCCCGGGGTGGCAACCGCAGGGCTACTCATCGGTTCTGATCCGCGATTGTCGCCGAAGTGGCCGATGGCTGTGAAGACGACCTCGGTGCTATACTCCGCCGCCGATCGGCCACACCGGACCGAACCGGCCGCGCGCGGTCGACCACCCGCCAATCCACCTGCTCGAGGATTGCCCATTCGTGGCACGCAAATCACGCGTCTGGAAAGGCGCCCGCACGCCGTCGGCGCTCAAGCGCGCCCGGCAGGCCCTCCGCCGCCGAGCGGTGAACCGGCGAACCCGCAGCGAGGCCAAGACCCTGGTCATCCAGGCCGCGAATGTGGCCGGTGGACGATCCGAGGGTGACGCCGCCGCGGCCGTGGCCGCCGCGGTCAGCGCTTTGGACAAGGCCGCCGAGAAGGGCATCATCCATCCGAACAACGCTGCGCGGCGCAAGAGCCGACTGATGGCCAAGGTCAACGCGGCGCACGCGCTCGACGCCCACGCGGGCGCCGGTGCGCGACGCCGAACGACGGCCGGCAAGACCGAGCAGCGCAAGAAGGTCGCCGCCGCCAAGGCCTCGAAGGCTGCTGCTGCCCGATCCGCCGATCGACCGCGAACGGCCGCCGGCAAGGCTCGCGTGGCCGTCACTCGCGCGACCCGCGAGACCTCCGCCGCTCAGCGCCGCTCGACCCGGGCCGCGCCGACTTCCGACACGGCCCCAGCTTCGCCGGGCCCCGACGAGGACGAGTCCTAGCCCCTCGTGTACGGCGCGCGGCCCGCGTAGACTGCCCGCTCGCCCAGCTCTTCCTCGATCCGCAGCAGGCGGTTGTACTTCGCGGTCCGCTCAGATCGGCTCATGCTCCCGGTCTTGATCTGGCCGGTTCCGAGCGCCACCGCCAGGTCCGCGATGGTCGTGTCCTCCGTCTCCCCCGAGCGATGGCTCATGACGGCGCCCCAACCCGCCGCCCGGGCGGTGCGGACCGCGTCGATGGCCTCGGTCAGGGTTCCGACCTGGTTGACCTTGACCAGGACGGCGTTCGCCGCTTGCTCGCCGATGGCTCGCTCGAGGCGGGCGAGGTTGGTCACCAGCAGGTCGTCGCCGACGAGCTGAAGCCGATGCCCCAGCCGAGCGGTGAGCGCTGACCAGCCCGACCAGTCGTCCTCGGCCAGGCCGTCCTCCAGGCTGACGATCGGGTATCGGCCGGACCAGTCCTCCCACAGGCCAATCAGCTCATCCGCGGTCAGGCTCCGCCCTTCGCTGGCCAGCGTGTAGGCCCCATCCGCGTACAGCTCGGTCGTGGCGGGATCGAGGGCAATCGCCACGTCCTCCCCGGGCCGGTACCCGGCCTTCTGGATGGCCTCCACCACGAGCTCCGTCGCCGCCACGTTGCTCGGCAGGGCCGGCCCGTATCCGCCCTCGTCGCCCACGCCGGTCGGCAACCCTCGCTCGCGAAGGAGTGCGCCCAACGCGTGGAACGTCTCCGCCGCCCAGCGGATGGCCTCCCGGAAGGTCTGGGCGCCCATCGGGACCACCATGAACTCCTGGAAATCGGCCCCGCCCGCCGCATGGCGGCCCCCGTTCAGGATGTTCACCATCGGCACCGGCAGCGTGACGGCGTCGTCGCCACCCAGGTACCGATACAGGGGCCGTTGGCTGGCCGCGGCCGCGGCCCGCGCGCAGGCCAGCGAGACGCCGAGGATGGCATTCGCCCCCAGCCGTGCCCTGTTCGGCGTGCCGTCCAGCTCGACCAACAGCCGATCCAGTCCGGCCTGATCGGCCGCGTCTCGTCCGCCGACCGCGGACGCGATCTCGCCGTTCACATGGGCGACCGCTCGTAGGACGCCCTTGCCGCCGTAGCGCGCCGGGTCGCCGTCGCGCAGCTCGACCGCCTCGTGGCTGCCGGTGCTCGCCCCGCTGGGGACGGCAGCCACACCCACCGCCCCGCCGGACAGGGCGACCTCGACCTCGACCGTGGGGTTGCCACGCGAGTCGAGGATTTCGCGGGCGTGGATGCGCCGAATGGCGCTATCGGTCACGACCGGTCCCCATCGGTCAAGACCGGTCCAGGAGTGCCGCGACCCCGGGCAGAGTCCGGCCCTCGACGAACTCGAGGGACGCGCCGCCGCCGGTGCTGACGTGGCTCATCTGGTCGATGAGCCCCAGCTGCTGGACCGCGGCCACCGAGTCGCCCCCGCCGACGATGGTGATGACCCCGGCCGCGGTGCGCTCGGCGATCGTCCGGGCGATGGCGTTGGTGCCCTCGGCAAAGGGCGCCACCTCGAAGATTCCCATCGGCCCATTCCAGAAGATGGTCTTCGCCTTGGCGAGCACATCGCGGTACTTCTCGACCGTCTGCGGACCGATGTCGACCACCATCCAGTCCTTGGGCACCGCATTGACCGAGACCACCTCACGTGGGGCGCGGTGGTGAACCTGGGCCGCCACCAGCACGTCGGTCGGCAGCATGAAGCGCATCCGCCGGCGGCGGGCCTCGGCCATGATCGACTTCGCGTTCTCGAGCTGTTCGGTCTCGACCAGGCTCTTGCCCATCTCGAGGCCCTTGGCGGCGAGGAACGTGTTCGCCATCCCGCCCCCCACCAGGATCGCCTGGCAACGGCTGACCAGGACCCGGAGCACGTTGAGCTTGTCGGAGATCTTGGCGCCCCCGATCACGGTGTGGAAGGGTCGCGGGGGCCGATCCAGGAGGCGGGACAGCGCGTTGACTTCTCGCTCGAGCAGAAGCCCGGCCGTGGCCGGCAGGAAATGGGTGATGCCCTCGGTCGAGGCGTGCGCGCGATGCGCCGATCCGAACGCGTCGTTGACATACAGGTCCGCGAAGCTCGCCAGCGCTTCGGCGAAGGCCGGGTCGTTGGCCTCCTCGCCGGCGTGAAAGCGCAGGTTCTCGAGCAGGAGGAGGTCGCCGGGACGCAGCTTGCCGATGGCGTCCTGAACGCCCGGGCCCAGGGCATCGCCGGTCATCTTGACCGGCCGCCCCAGCAGCTGGCTGAGCCGATCCGCCACCGGCTTGAGCCGATAGGCGTCATTGACCTTGCCGTGAGGCCGTCCCAGATGGCTGGCCAGGATGACGGTCGCACCGTTCTCCAACAGGTACACCAGGGTGGGGATGCTGGCCCGGATCCGGGTGTCGTCGGTGATCCGTCCGTCGTCCAGCGGGACGTTCAGGTCCGCGCGCAGGAACACGCGCTTGCCGCGAACGTCGACGTCGCGGACGGTCTGCTTGTGAAGCGGTCGGAAACGGGCGAGCGTCACCGGCGAGTCACGGGCGCGTCACAGGCGAGCGCCGATGAAGGCGGCCAGGTCCGCGACGCGGCAGCTGTAGCCCCACTCGTTGTCGTACCAGGCGACGACCTTGAGGAGCCGATCCCCGGTGACCAGGGTCAGGGCGCCATCCACGATGGACGAGTGGTCGTCCCCCTTGAAGTCCATGCTCACCAGGGGCTCCTGGGTGTAGTCCAGCAGGCCTTTCATCGAGCCGTCCGCCGCCGCGCGGAACGCGGCGTTGGCGGCCTCGGCCGTCACCGGGCGCTCGGTCTGGGCCACGAAGTCCATCACGCTTACGGTCGCGGTCGGGACGCGAAGCGCATAACCGTCGAAGCGGCCCTTCAGCTCGGGGATGACCAGGGACAGGGCCCGCGCGGCGCCCGTGGTGGTGGGGATGATGTTCTGGCCCGCGGAGCGGGCGCGGCGCAGGTCCTTGTGGACCACGTCGAGCACGGGCTGGTCGTTGGTGTACGAGTGGACCGTGGTCATCAGCCCGTGCTCGATGCCGAAGCTGTCGAACACGACCTTGGCCGGCAGGGCCAGCCCGTTGGTCGTGCACGAGGCATTGCTGACCACGTGGTGGCGCTCGGGGTCGTACCTGCCCTCGTTGACCCCGAGGACCACGGTCAGGTCCTCGTTGCGCGCCGGTGCGCTGATGATCACCTTGCGGGCGCCGGCATCGATGTGGGCGTGGGCCTTCTCGGCATCGGTGAAGACACCGGTGGACTCGACCACGATCTGGACTTCAAGCTCGCCCCAGGGCAGGGCGGCCGGGTCCTTCTCCGAGTACGTCTTGATGTGGTGACCATCGACCACGATCTCGCCGTCGCCTTCCTCGACGCTCCCCGGGAAGCGGCCGTAGGTCGAGTCGTAGCGGAACAGATGGGCATTGGTGGCCGTGGGCGCCAGGTCGTTGAGCGCGACCACCTCCAGCTCGTCCGGATGCCGCTCGAGGACGGCGCGCAGCGTCTGACGGCCGATGCGGCCGAACCCGTTGATCGCGATCCGGGTGGTCATCGTGGTGGTCGAGCCTCCATGTCGTGAACCAGTGGCCAACAGCCGACCAGCGATACGTCGTCGCCGAAGTGCGGGGCGGTGAGACGCACGCGGGCGGCCGGAACGGCGAATGCGCGGCGGGCGATCTCGGCCCGGACCGCCTCGTGCAGGTCGGGTCGGTGGTCGGCGATCGCACCGCCGAGGACCAGGACCTGTGGGTTGAGGACGTTGACGAGGCCCGCGCACATGGCGCCCACGGCGGCCCAGGCGCGCTCGACCAGGCTCCGGCACGCGGGATCGCCCGCGTCGGCCGCCGCGCAGACCGTCGCCGCATCCACAGACGCGCCGCCATGCACCAGCTCGGCCAGGACGGGCGACTCCCCGCGCTCGAGCAACGCGGCGCCGTCTCGGGCCAGGGCCGCTCCCGCGGCGATGCCTTCCACATGGCCAGGGGCGCCCTCCCCGTCGGGTGGGCCGTCGAGGTCCACGGTCAGGTGGCCGATCTCACCGGCGGTGCCATCCGGACCATGGACCAGACGACCGTCGACCACCAGCCCGCCCCCGATCCCCGTCGAGACGGTGATGTACACCGCGTGGTCCGCCCCCACCGCGGCGCCGTGACGCCACTCCGCCAGGAGGGCAACGTTCGTGTCCCGCTCGAGGGCGGCGGGCAGTCCCAGCGCCTCCGACAGCCGGGCGGCGATGGGTGCGCCGTCCCATCCGGGCAGGTTGGGGGGGTTGTGGATCACGCCCCGCCACGGGTCGAGCGGACCAGGCGACGAGATGCCGACGGCCGTAGGTGCAGCCTGGCCGGCCGCCTCGGCGGCGGCCTGCACGGTGTGGGCCAGCTTCGTGATGCGACTCAGCGCATCTTCGAAGCCAAGCGCGGGCATGGTCGGGATCACCTCGCGGTGGGCGATCGTCAGGTCGGAGCTCAGATGGGCGACGCGGATCCGGCTGCCGCCGAGGTCGACGGCCAGTATCGGCCCGAGGTCCCCAGCGCGCACTGGCGTCATTCTACCGGCCGGGTACAGATCGGCCGCCGAGCCAGGCTCGGCGGCCGGTGAGGCGTTTGGGTTGCTGGGCGGCCGGGTCGGCCGCCCGAACGACCGAATCCCGCGCTCAGCCCCCGATCTTGAACATCTTGGTGCCGCACACCGGGCACGTGCCCTGCGTCGCGGGCTTGCCGTTCTTCATCGTGATCCGGCGGTCATCCTTCATGACGCGCTTGGTCTTGCACTTGACGCAGTAGCCTTCGGTCGCCATCGGTCTGTGTGCCTCCTCAGTCTTTAATCGGTTGGTTCGACCCGCCGTTCTGGTCCTTCCCCCAGAGCCGGTGGATGCCAGCCAGGCCGGCATCGATGCAGCGAGCCTCCGCGGCCTCCTTGTCCGCGCCTTCAATGAAGCTCCCGTCGGTCCGCTGAGCATAGACCGCGCAGATCGTGCCCGCGCGCGAACCGGCCAGGCCCGCCAGCACAAACAGTGCCGACGACTCCATTTCGAGGTTCACGACGCCTTGACGTCGCAGCTCCTCGGTGAGATCAGGATAGCGAACCGGGAGCGTGCGCATCGTCCTTCCCTGCGGAGCGAAAAACCCGGGGGCCGTGGCGGTGATGCCCAAGTGATGGGCATACCCCCGCTCTCGGCAGGCCTCTTCCAGGGCCCAGACCACGTCGCGGTGGGCGATGGCGGGGTATCCGGGATGGACGTAGAAGTCCGTCGTGTTCTCCAGGCGCACGGCCCCAATCGACACGACCAGGTCTCCCAGACCGATGCCCGGCTGCAGAGCTCCGGATGAGCCGATGCGGACGAAGGTCGGTTGATCGGTGATCTCCAGCACCTCGGAGACGACGATCTCGACGTTGTCCGGCCCCATGCCGGTGGACATGGCTGACAGGCGCATGCCCCGATACGTCCCGGTGGCGGTCGTGATCTCTCGGTTGCTCCGCTCCAGCTCGACGGTGTCGAAGTGCTTGGCCACCTTCGCCACGCGGCCCGGGTCGCCGACGAGCAGGATGTACTCCGCCAGCTCGCCCCGCTCGAGGGCGATGTGGTATTGGCGCGTACCGGTGCGCGGCGCGTCGGCGCTCGTCGGCTCGCTCACGGGGCGGGAGTATACGCGTCACCTCCCTCCTCTCCGGCCTCCGGAACCCGGTCCGGCGCCGCTTCCACGCCACGCCGGATCGCTTCCGCGAGGCGCTGCAGAGTCCCGTGGCGCCAGGCCAGGGCGAGCAGTCCCGCCATGCTTCCCGCGCCGCCGGCCAACGGGATCGGGATCCGAGAGGCCGGAGTGTCTGGTCCGGGAGGCTCGTCCGCCGCGGGATCGCGGGTCGGGGTCGGCGTGGCGTCGAGGCTCAGATGCGGTGGCTGGACTGGCGCGGCGACACTCGACGGTTCCACGGGGAGTGGCCGAATGGAGCGGCCCGGGGCGGGGGTGAGCCTGCTTCCGGTGGGAGCCACCGCACTCGCGATCAGCGTTACGTCGTCTCGGTCGCGCGGCCACAACCGATAGCCGGCATTCGGCTCGGCGCCGGTCGTCTCCTGTCCGACCACGGCCCGGAGCTCGACCCACGCTCCCGCAGGTAGGTGGGGTGCGGTTATGGCGCTGGCCGGCGGGGCGAATACGCGGACCGGTCCGCTCCCGTCGTTCAGGGTGAACGACAGCCCTCCTCCGGTCGTGCGCCGTGGCCCATCGCCCACGATTCCCCGGACGATGACCAGCGTCGCCTCGTCCGGCTCGCCAATGGCGCCGGTCGCGCGTCGAACGGCAGCTGGTTCGGCCTGTGTCCCGAGGGGGAGCGCTGCATCGGTCACGCGCAGGCTGGCCATGCCTGACTTGGTCGAGCGCGTGCCAATCAGCTCGACCAGCTGGCCGCGGACCAGCCTTCCGACCTCCGGGCCAGTCCGCACCAGGATGGCTCCGCTGGGGTCGGCCACCACGGCCGTGTCCGGGTCCAGCAGGGCGGTGTTCAGGGTCACCACGCCGCGAATCCGAAGCTCCGTGCCGACCTCGGCCCCGCGGGCGTCCGCGATGGACATCAGCGCCGGCTGGGACGGTGCCGGACTAGCCGATGCCGACGGCGCAGCCGACGGGCTGGGAGTGAGCGACGGTGTCGGTGCCAGCACTTCTCCGACGTCGTCCGGATCGCGGGGCTGGACGCGGTATCCCTCGGTCCCGGTCCCGGTGGAATCGCGCTGTCCCACCACGCCGGTCACGTTCAGTGTCGACCCAGCCCGCCACTGGGACGTGTCGATCCCGGTGCTCGGTCCCACCAGGACGCGGATCGAGCCACTGCCGTCATCGATTTCGAACGCCTCGCCCGACGTCAGAAGGGTGGGCGATCCCTGGACGATCCCAGTGAGCGTCACGAGCCGGCCCTCGACCGGCTCCCCCACGGCGCCGGTGGCGACGGGCTCGGCGTCTGGCGCCTCTCCTGTGCCGATGACCGTCAGCCCGGAGGCGTCGGCCCGAACCGTGCGCTGGGCGTATCGGTCATCGACGGTTCCGCTGATCACCAGGGCGTCCCCGCGAACGAACGACGCACCGTCGAGGAGGACCGCGATCCCGCCGGAAGCATCGGTCAGGTAGCCGCCGCCCTCGGTGAAGTCGTAGCTCGTGATGGCCACGCCGGCCACGACGACCGAGGCGCCATCCGGCATGGCGCGTGCCTCCGCCACCGTGAGCGGAGCCAGTGTGGGTGCGGGAGTGGACGTTGCCGATGGGGGCGTTTGGCTGGGCGTTGGGGTTGGGGTCGGCTCCAGGGTATCGGTCGGCGCTGGGCTATCGGTCGGCGCTGGGCTATCGGTCGCGACAGGCGTCTGGGTTGGTCCCGCCGATTCAGTCGGTTCGGGCGATACCGACCCGGTAGGGCCGGGCGTCGGCGTCGAGGAGGGAACCGGCGGTGAGGTGCTGTTCTGTGGATCAGGCGCCGGACGCGCCACGAAGTCGACGAGGTTGTGGTCAGTGTCCTGGCCGGAGCCAAGCTCCCCGCCTGGCAGGCGCTCCAGGCTCATCCCGGCCGATGGGGCCGCGGCGGGCGCCGTCTCGAGCCACACGCTGACGGCCGTTCCCCAGCCGAGGGCGTCGATGGCGGTCGAGTCCCCCATGGTCCGCAAAGCCAGACTGCCGCCGGTCGCCGCCAGGCCGCCGACATACGTGGCATCCGCCACGCCGGCGAAGATCCCGGCCTCGTTCGCCACCAGCAGGTGCTTCCCGGGATCCAGGGATGCGCCCGAGACCCAGCTGGCCTTGCGGGTGATCGTGGCGCCGCTGGCGGTCACGTAGATGAGCTCCACGCCATCCAGCGACAGCGCCCCATCGCTCGGGTTGTAGACCTCGACAAACTCGTCAGAGGCGCTCGAGCCGCCGGTCAGGACCTCCGAGATCACGAGGTGACCCACCGATGCTGCCGCGACTGCCTCTCCCTGGACTGACAGGGCGCGTACGCCATCCGACAGGATGGCGCTCACAACCAGGACGACGAGCGCGAGGACGCCGCGAGAGGTGCGGGACGTGCGGGACGTGCAGACCAGGCGAACGGGAGCTACGAGCATGAGCTGACCTCGCGAGGAGGCGAGTCATGGTGGACGCTGCCCGGTAACGCGATCGAAATGGTGAGCTCCATGCCCTTACCACCGGGTTAGGCGGCGCGTACAATCCGCGCCCATGCCCAGCCGCCGCCCTCGCTCCGAGCAGGACCGTGCCGAGCGGCGCCGGCGTGCCCGCCTCGCGGCGCAGGGCAGGGAGCCGCT
>JBIOTW010000059.1:0-5405 GCA_044866355.1 Candidatus Limnocylindria bacterium
CTACAGCGGCCTGCTCTTCGGCGCAGACTGGGCCGGGGCAAGGTTCCGCTCCCGAGCCTTCTATTCTTCGTCCACTCGACGTGCCTTCAGGATTTGTCTATCCGCCAATCGTTGACCCGGACCAGGCCGGTCCCCCGTACCGGCGTGGTCAGGCCGTCGACGTCGATGGCGCCACGGTGGTCTACGAGGGAACGTCCCGAGCGGATGGTCGGCTCGTTGCTCGATTCCAGGTCGCCGGCCAGCTGCCGTCACATGCAGGGGCGCTGTTCTTTCTGCCGAACGGGCCCTCGCCGCAACTGTCGCGCGTGGGCGACCTCGTCACCAGCGACCCCTTCGCCCTGGCCACCGCTGACCCGTCTACCTTGTTCTCGTGGCGCATAGGGTCCAGAACGGTCGTCTGGGAGCTCGGCGCCATAGACGACTGACACTTGAACCTCGACGCGGAGCACGGAGTAACCAGCAGTAGCATGCGAACCCGACTCGTGGTGGCCGCTTTCCTCTTGGCGGCGGCTATTTCCGCTTGCCAACAGCCTGTTCCGGAAGGCGGTGGGGAATCAGCGCCACCTGCCAACGTGGCGCCGTCGATCGCCGAGCAACCGGAGGCATCCGCGACTCCCTACTCGGTCCCCGGGTACTAGGGGACGCGGCCAACGGCCGCGTCCGCATCGGTCTGCATCTCGGATCTGGCATCCCGGATAGGATGGACAGCCGATGACCATCCGGATTGACGTCAGCGACCGCCTGACCGATGAGCATCGGGCATGGCTGGATGCGGAGCTGCGCTACCCCGTCATGGCCACCATCGACTCGCATGGGAATCCGAAGCAGAGCGTGGTCTGGTACGACTTCGCGCCCGAGGGCGACGACGTCATCCTGGTCAACAGCCGCAGCTCGAGGTTGAAGACCAAGCACCTGCGCCGTGATCCACGTGTGTCGTTGCTGTTCGAGGACGGGTGGCAGTACCTCGCCGTCGAGGGCCGGGCCGAGGTCGTGGAGGATCCCGTGCGGGGCATGGCCGACATCAAGGCGCTGGCCGTCCGGTACGGCAGGGATCCGGAGACCTTCACCGGCCAGGACCGGCGGACGTTCCTGATTCGCATCGATCGGGTCATTTGGCATCCTTGAAGCGCGTCATTTGGCACCCCTGAAGCTGGGGGCCCTGCCGTGGCCCCAGTACACCGACTGGACCGGGCTGCGCGAGGCCGGGATCCGGGCCGAAGAGCTGGGGTACGACAGCCTGTGGACCTGGGACCACCTGTATCCCATCGTGGGCAGTCACCTGGGACCGATGTTCGAGGGCTACCTCACCCTGGCCGGCTGGGTAGCGGCCACCAGCCGGATCCGGATGGGGCTGATGGTTGGCGCCAACCCGTTCCGGAACCCGGCGGTCGTTGGGAAGATGGTCACCCAGCTGGACCACATGAGCGGGGGACGGATGGTGTGCGGGATCGGCGCCGCGTGGTTCGAGACCGAGCACCACGACTATGGGCTCGACTTCGGGGCGTCGGTGGGAGAGCGGCTGCGCTGGCTGGAGGAGGCGGTCGTCATCCTGCGCGGGATGTTCGACGGGGCGCAGCCGTCAGGGACGGATCATTACGCCGTGCGCTCGGTCCGAAACGACCCGCCGCCGGTGCAGGCCCACCTGCCGATCCTGATCGGAGGAGGCGGGGAGCGGAAGACGCTGCGGATCGTGGCTCGTCATGCGGACGCCAACAACCTGGGCGGCGGCTTCGAGCGGGTCAGGCGCAAGGAGGAGATCCTGATGCGCCACTGCGCCGAGGTGGGTCGCGACCCGTCCGAAATCGAGCGCACGGCGGGCCTGGGGGTGGTGGTCATCCGCGACAGCGTGGAGGAGGCGCGGCGCGTGCTCGGTGAGCTGGCCGCCCACAACGGCGGGGCGCGGGCATGGCCCAACCAGCTGGTCGGGACGCCGGAGATGGTGGCCGAGGAGCTGATGCGCTACGTGGGGATTGGTTACCGGCACCTCATCGCGGGCTTACCGGCCCCATACGACCGGGAGTCCATGGAGCGCCTGGCCGGCGACGTGCGGCCCATGCTGGAGGCCGCGGCCCAGCCCATGTAGTCCGCTGGCGCGGCGTCCACGTACGCCCTGTGCGTGTACATCGGCGCACGAGGGCCTGAATCGAGCGCGAATCTCATCAAGAGTGCCCCCGGGACGCGCCGTTGCACTCTCCGCGTGAGTAGCAGGACACCCCTTCACAGACCGAGGTGCTCATGTACACACTGGCTGAGTACGCGAGACCGAGGGGCCGAACAAGTACCGATGACGCGGGTCGTGCTGCTGTCCGGAGGCACCGGTGGGGCCAAGCTGGCGCATGGCTTCCAGCAGGTGCTCCCCGCGGGCGCGCTGGACGTCATCGTGAACGTGGCGGACGACCTTGAGCTGTTCGGCCTTCACGTCAGCCCCGATATCGACAGCGTCCTGTACACACTGGCCGGCCTGGTCGACCCGGTCCGGGGCTGGGGCGTGGCGGGTGACACCGATCGGGCCCTCACTATGCTCGAGCGATACGGCGAGGAGACGTGGTTCTGGATCGGGGACGCCGACCTGGGGACGCTCGTCCGGCGTACGGCGCAGCTTCGTCGAGGCGCCACCCTGACCCAGGTCACGGCGGACATGGCCGCCGCACTCGGTGTCCCGAGCCGCATCCTGCCGGCCACCGACGACCGGTTGAGGACTCGTGTCCTGACCGATGACGGCGACCTGGAGTTCCAGCGCTACTTCGTCGAGCGCGGACAGCGCGACGAGGTGCGCGGCGTGTCCTTCGAGGGAGGGGCCGAGGCGCGTCCCACGGACGCGGTGATCCAGGCGGTGGGGACCGCCGAGCTGGTGGTCATCGGACCGTCCAACCCGATCGTCAGCATCGAGCCCACCCTGGCCATCCCGGGCATGCGGGAGGCGGTGGCGGGGGCACCGGGGCGCAAGGTCGGTGTCAGCCCCATCGTGGCCGGGCGGGCGCTCAAGGGACCGGCCGACCGGATGCTCGCCTCGCTGGGCCACGACGTCAGCGCACTCGGCGTCGCCCGCATGTACGCCGGGCTCCTCGACCAGTACGTCATCGACGAGGCCGATGTCGAGCTGGCACCCGACATCGCGGCCCTGGGCCTGCAAGCCCGGGTGGCGCAAACGGTGATGAAGACCGATGCCGATCGCGCCGGGTTGGCCCGGTTCCTGCTCGACGCCGCGTCGGGATAACCTGCCTGCGTGGCGACCCGGATCATCGTTCCCCATCGCGGGCTGGAGCGGGCCAAGACCCGCCTGGCGGAGGTGCTCGACCCGCTCGAGCGGGCGGAACTCGCGGAGCGGCTCCTGCGACACGTCCTGGATGCCGCGGTGGCGACCGGGCACGAGGTGGTGGTCATCTCCCCGGACGCCGGGCTCGCAGAATTGGCGGCGGCGGCCGGTGCGACGCTGGCCGTTCAGCGCGGAATGGGGTTGAACGCCGGCCTGGCCCAGGCTCGCGACGAGGCGCTCCGGGATGGGGTGGAGGTGCTGGCCGTTCTGCACGGCGATCTGCCGGACCTCGCCCCGGAAGACGTCAGCGCACTCGTCGACGCGGTCCGCGGCCCCGGTCCCGAGGTGGCGGTGGCACCCGACGCGTCCGAGCGCGGGACGAACGGGCTGGCCCTGCTCCCTCCCGATGCGATGGGCTTCCACTTCGGCCCCGACAGCCTGGCGGCGCATCGAGCCGCGGCCGAACGAACCGGCGCTCGGCTGAACGTGGTCCGGCGACCGGGGATCGCCTTCGACGTCGACACGCCCAAGGACCTTGCCTCCTGGCTGGGGAGGGACCACGCGGCGTGATCCAGCTCCTCCCCCTGGACGGGATCCCGGAGGTCTCGCCGGGGGACGACCTCGGGTCGCTCATCGCCGCGGCGCTGGGCGCCGCGGACATCGGTCTGTCAGATGACGACGTTCTGGTCGTGACCCAGAAGATCGTCTCCAAGGCCGAAGGGCGGGTGGTGGACCTGGCATCGGTTCAGCCTTCGCCCAAGGCCATCGAGTGGGCCGATCGGTGGCGCAAAGACGCTCGCCAGGTGGAGCTGGTCCTGCGCGAGAGCGCAGAGGTCATGCGCATGGCGGAGGGCGGGCTGATCATCAGCCGCACGCGCCATGGTTTTGTGTGTGCGAACGCCGGCGTCGACCTTTCGAACACGGGGCGTGGCGCCGGGGAGCGGGCGACGCTGCTCCCCGAGGATCCCGACGCTTCGGCGCGGGGAATCCGCGAGCGACTGGGGGAGCTGGTTGGGGCGCGCCCTGCGGTCCTCATCACCGACTCGTTCGGGCGCCCGTGGCGCGACGGAATCACCGACGTGTGCATCGGCGCGGCTGGGATCGATGTCCTGGCCGACCTGCGCGGCCAGCTGGACGCCGACGGGCGCGAGCTCCACGCGACGGTGGTGGCGGTGGCGGACGAGCTTGCCGCCGCAGCCGAGCTGGCGGCCGGCAAATCGTCCGGCCGGCCGGTGGTCCTGGTTCGCGGCTACCCGTACGCGCGACCGCTGGGCGAGGACCGCGGTGCCCGCCCCCTGGTCATGGAACGCGCCCGCGACCTCTTCCCTTAGCTGGCCGGTTGGAGAAAGAGCGAGACGATCTCCCCGTTCTCGACCCGGAAGTTGGCCTCCACGTGGAGCGGCTGGACGCCGGGCCGGATGACGGTCACGTCGGCGATCAGCGAGGCGCCCATGTTGCGGCTGTCGTTGACGTACATCCGAAAGCCATCGCCGGCTCGGATGAACCAGCCGCCCACCCGGTCGCGCCCGCGCAGGTTGGTGCGCTCGTCCGAGCCGGGGGTCGAGATGCCCATCACCGCCTGCTCCGAGAAGAGGTCCACTGCGCGCTCGCGCTGATCGTCGTTGATCAGCTCCAGGAACAGGTCGATGGTCTCGGTGGCGCCCATGGTCCGCGAAGGATACCGTGGCGCCCATGGAACCGCTCCGCATCGGCCTGGTGGGGTGGGGGACCGTGGGATCGGCCCTCGGCGTGCTGGTGGAACGCGGGCCACTGCCTCTGCGTCTGGCCTGGGTGGCGGTCCGCGAGCCGGGTCGTGAGCGTGGCGTGGCGCTCCCGGAGGGCGTGCCCGTGGCCGGCGAGCCTGGTCCGCTCGACGAGATCGACGCCCTGGTGGAGCTGGCCGGCAGTGTCCCTCAGCCACGTCGCTGGGCCGAAGCGGCGCTCTCCGCGGGGCTGCCCTATGTGACCGCCAACAAGGCGCTCCTGGCCGCGCACGGTGGGGAGCTGGCGGAGCTGGCCGCGCGAAACGGCGGGGCGCTGCTGGCGTCCGCCTCGGTGGGTGGCGGCACGCCGATGCTGGAGGTGACCGAGCACCTGGCCGCGGCCGCCCGGATCCGTCGGCTGCGAGGCCTGCTGAACGCGACCACGA
>JBIOTW010000060.1:0-5728 GCA_044866355.1 Candidatus Limnocylindria bacterium
CTCGATCAGCGATTCGCCGCCGAGGCGCGCGAGACGATCGGGCGCGGCACGTCGCGGACGCTCTTCCTCGAGAGCGTGCGCGCATTCGTGGAGGTGGTGGCGCCGCCGGCGCTGCTCCTGGTCGTCGGCGCCGGCCACGTCGCGATGCCGCTCACCAGCCTGGGCCGGACGCTCGGCTACCGCACGGTGGTGATCGACGGCCGGCCGCGATTTGCCACGACCGAGCGCTTTCCCGACGTGGATGAGCTCAAGGTCGGGATTCCATCCGAGCTCGTGCGCGACTATCCCTTCATTCCCTCGACGGCGCTGGTGCTCGTCGCGCACGACTACAAGTACGATCTGCCGGTGCTTCGCCACGCGCTGTCGACGAACGTCGGCTACGTCGGCATGCTGGGCTCGTCGCGCCGCGGGGCGACCATCCTGGCGCCAAGCTCTACCACCTGGTCGTGCCGTCGGCGAGCCTGGCGGTCCTGGGCGGTATGGCCCCTCCCGACGCGTATCGGGCGCCCGCCGGCGATCCCACCGTCGCGATCTCGTTGGGCGACCTGGTCCCGCTCAAGCTGGCGGCGATCGAACGCCACGTGTCGCAGACTGGCTCGGCGGGGCCGTTCGTGGGTTGGGATCCGAACGTGCGCGACGGGTGGCTGGCGGCCGAGCACTATCGGCTGGCGCTGTCCAACTTGGCGTCGTATACGCCGGCGGGCGCCGAGAACGGGCTCTTCGACGGCGTGGCCTGACGCGGCCCGCCGCACGGTGTGACGCGCGCCTGAGGCGCGGCGGGCGCTCGTCCCACACAACTGATACCCTCGAACGGTGACCAGCACGCTGACCGACGACGCGATCATGGCTGCCCTGGCCCGGGTCAAGGACCCGGAGATCGGGCGCGACCTGGTTTCCCTGAACATGGTCCGCTCGGTCGACATCTCCGGGGCGCTGGTCACGGTCACGGTCGAGCTCACCACCCCGGCGTGCCCCCTCAAGGCCAAGATCGAATCGGACATCGCCGATGAGCTGTCCGGCGTGGGAGCCGGCGCGGTGAAGATTGAATGGGCCGCCAACGTCAAGCGCAGCTTCGGCGGACCGATGGCCGACCTCATCCCGGGCGTCCGCAACACGATCGCGGTGGCCTCCGGCAAGGGTGGCGTGGGCAAGACCACGGTGGCCGTCAACCTTGCGGTGAGCCTGGCGCGGGACGGCGCCCGGGTGGGGCTGCTGGACGCGGACATCACCGGCCCCAACGTGCCGCTCATGATGGGTACCCAGGAGGGCCACGTGACCGGCGCGGGCGGACGGGTCAACCCGGTGGTCAGCCACGGCGTGAAGATGATGAGCATCCAGTACTTCCTGACCGGGGACGCGCCTGTCATCTGGCGCGGGCCTCTCATCCACTCGGCCATCCAGCAGTTCCTGCGGGACGTGGAGTGGGGTGACCTGGACTACCTGGTCATCGACCTGCCGCCGGGGACCGGCGACGCGTCCCTTTCGCTGGCCCAGCTCATTCCGTTGTCCGGGGCGGTGATCGTGACCACGCCCCAGGAGGTCTCTCTTCTCGACGCGCGTAAGGCGATCGCCATGTTCACCAAGGTCAACGTCCGGACCCTGGGCGTGGTGGAGAACATGAGCGGCTTCATCTGCCCCCACTGCGGGACCGAGCACGACCTGTTCGGCTCCGGCGGCGGGGCGAGCATCGCGCGCGAGCTGGGGCTGGAGGTTCTCGGTCGTATCCCGCTCGAGCCGGCGGTGCGCGCCGGCGGCGACGCCGGTGTGCCCATCACCTCGGCCCAGCATCCCGACGCCGACAGCTCGGCGGCCGCGGGGGCCCTGCGCGAGGCGTCCCGGGTGGTGGCTGGTCGGATCTCGGTCCTCGCGGCACCCATGGCCGCGGCTGTTGCCAGCTGAGGTTCAGGCGGCCTGGCCTTCCTTCTGGTACGGCCGGCCGTCTGCGGCCGGCGGGATGCTGCGTCCGACCACCCCGGCCAGGATGATGATCGTGACGACGTAGGGCAGCACCCCGTAGAACTGCTGTGGAATCGAGGCCAGGAAGTCGCCGAGCGGCGCAAGGTTGCCCGTTGGCGGGGTGATGTTCACGGCGCGACCAAAGACCTCCGTCCCGGCAAATAGGAGCGCAGCTCCAAACGCGCCAATCGGGGTCCACCGTCCGAAGATGACGCAGGCCAGGGCGATAAATCCGCGGCCCACGGTCATGCCGTTCTGGAACGCACCCACCTGCTCCAGGGTCAAGTAGGCACCCGCCAGGCCGGCGAACACCCCGCCCAGGATCACGTTCCGATATCGCAGGCGGATGACGTCGATGCCGAGTGTGTCGGCCGCCCGTGGATGCTCGCCGACCGCGCGCGTCCGGAGGCCCCAGCGGGACCGGAACAGCAGGATCTGAAGCACGATCACGAACACAATGAGCGACATCGAAATCGGCCCGTGGTTGAGGAAGGTGTCGAACAGCCAGCCCACCAGCGGAAGGTCGACCAGCCACGACGGAGGACGGAACGACGAGAAGGTGCCGCCTCCGAGGCCGGGATTGGGGCTGATGAAGATCCGGTTCAGGTATCCCGTCAACCCGAACGCCAGCAGGTTGATGATGACCCCGCTGATGATCTGATCCGCCCGGACCGAGATGCAGAGCCACGCATGGAGGACCGACAGCAGCACGGCCGTGATGAGCGCCACGAGAACGCCCAGCAGCAACGGGACGGTGGTGCTGAACGGGCCAATCTCCTGCTCCCCGAAGACATCCACCGTAAAGCCGGCGGCGATGAAGCCAAAGAATGCCGATGTCAGCATCATCCCCTCGATGCCGATATTCACCACGCCGGATCGTTCGTTCATCACGCCGCACAGGGCTCCGAACGCAATGGGCACCGAGATGCCCAGGATGATTGGGCCGAGGCTGGGCATGACGTCGACCAGGTAGACGACGAACTGGAAGAGCAGCCCGATGATCGGGATCTCGAACAGGAATTCCATCAGCGGGTGGCCTGCCCGTAGGTCTTGGTGATGGTCTGCAGCTCCTCGAGTCCGACCTGTTCGGATCGAACCCGGAAGATCCATCGGACCAGGATCTCGGCCGTCAGGAAGAGCAGGATGACCGCCTGGATGACGTCGATGATCTCGACCGGGACCCGGACCTGGATCTGCATGAGGGCGGACCCCGCGCGCATGACCCCAAAGAGGAGCGCTGCGAAGAGGACCCCAACCGGATGGACTCGTCCGAGCAGGGCAATCGTGATGGCGTCGAACCCGGCCGAGGTCGAGAAGGAAGCCGATACGAAATACGTGATTCCCAGCACCTGTCCGGCCCCGGCGGTTCCGGCCAGCATGCCGGCCAGCGACATCGTGATGATGACCAGGCGACCCGGGTTGATGCCGGCGTACCGGGCTGCGCTTGGGTTGGCGCCGACCGTCCGGATCTCGAATCCGAAGACGCTCCGATTCAGGAGCCAGTAGATGATGGGCACCGCGGCGAAGGCGAGAAGGATGCCCAGGTGCCCCGACGCGGCCGCATTCCCGACCGCGGGAAACGCCGCGTTGCCCACGTCGCCCGTGCGCGCGAATGAGAAGCCCGGCGCCAGCAGCGGACCGGTGACCAGATAGGCGACGAGCGCTGCGGCGATGAAGTTCAGCATGATCGTCGTCACCACCTCGTGGGCGCCGGTCCATGCCTTGAGGGCTCCGGGGATGAAGCCGTAGAAGGCGCCGAGCAGCATTCCACCACCCAGGGCGACAGGAATCGCCAGCCAGGGCGTCCAGCCCGCCACCGCCGCTCCGACGGCGCCGGCGCCCAGCGCCCCCATCAGGAACTGTCCATTGGCCCCGATGTTGAACAGCCCGGCCTTGAAGCCAACGGCCACCGACAGGCCGGCGAGGATGAGGGGAGTGGCCTCGCTCAAAGTGCGGACGATCTCGTCCGGGCCAGTCAGCGCGCCGGTCAGCATGCTCGCGTAGGCCCGCAGCGGCAGCAGCGGGTCGAAGCCGCGTCCGGACGCGAAACTCGAAATCACGATCACGATCGCACCCCCGATCAGGCCGAGAACCACCGCGAGGGCTGGAAGCTGACTGGTCCTCAGCGCGCGCCGAACGAGTTTCCTGATTCGGACCCCGGGCCGCGCCGGTGCGGGTGAAGCGGCGTTTGGTTGGTCACTCACTGGTCATGACCTTGGTTTCCGGCATCACGTCGCGGCGTCCGGTTGCCATGAGGAGGCCGACCTCTTCCCGGTTGGCCGTCCTTCCGTCGAGGACCGCCACGATGTCGCCGCGGTACATCACCGCGATCCGGTCCGAGATCTCCATCACCTCGTCCAGCTCGGCCGAGATGAGCAGGATCGCCGTTCCCTCGTCTCGCTTGGCAATCGTCTGGCGATGGATGAACTCGATGCTGCCGACATCCAGGCCGCGGGTTGGCTGGTCGAGTATCAGCGCTTTCAGGTCCCGGCTGAACTCGCGGGCAACCACCGCCTTCTGCTGGTTGCCGCCCGACAGCGTGCTCGTGGCCGCTTCGGCCGAAGGCGTGCGCACGTCGTAGGTGCTGATGAGCTCATCCGCCCACTCGTCGACCGCTTCGTCGTCCCGGACGGGCCCTTGTCGGAATGGCGGGCGGTGGTAGGCGGTGAGCACGAGGTTGTCGGAAACCGGAAACGAGAGGACGAGGCCGAACTCCTGGCGATCGCCCGGAACGTGAGCGAGGCCGGCGTCGCACAGCGCGCGGGGGCTGGCCCCGGTCAC
This sequence comes from Candidatus Limnocylindria bacterium, assembly GCA_044866355.1. Classification (GTDB taxonomy): domain Bacteria; phylum Chloroflexota; class Limnocylindria; order QHBO01; family QHBO01; genus DASTEQ01. The sequence continues at coordinate 4,738 of JBIOTW010000060.1, forward strand.
GTCGATCCCCGCCAGGGTCACCTCGCCCGAAGCGGGGCGACGCAGCCCGGTCAGGGCCTGGACCAGCTCGTTCTGCCCGTTGCCCGCCACACCGGCCACCCCCAGGATCTCGCCCGCCCGCACCTCCAGCCGCACGCCGCGCACCGCCTCATGGCCACGGTCGTCGTTGACGTGCAGGTCCCGGACCACGAGCATCGGCTCACCGGGGTGAGACTCGCCACGGTCCACCGTCAACTGGACCTCGCGCCCGACCATCAGCTGCGCGAGATCGTCCTCGTCGGTCTCCGACGGGAGGCGGGTCCCGACCACCCGACCACGGCGGATGACGGTGATGCGATCGGCGATCTCCATCACCTCGTACAGCTTGTGGCTAATGAAGATGATGCTGTGACCCTCTGTCGCCAGGCGGCGGAGGACCGTGAAGATCTCCTTCGTCTCCTGGGGGGTGAGCACTGCGGTCGGCTCGTCCAGGACCAGGACGTCTGCCTTGCGGTCGAGCGCCTTCAGGATCTCGACTCGCTGCTGCCAGCCAACCGACAGGCTCTCGACCTTGGCATCGGGGTCGATCTCGAATCCGAAGGACTTGCCCAGCGCCTTGATCCGGTCGTGAGCGGCCTTCCGATCCAGGAACACCCGATTGGCCATCGGCTCCTGACCGAGCTGGATGTTGTCCGCCACCGAGAAGACCGGCACCAGCATGAAGTGCTGGTGGACCATGCTGATCCCGCGCGCGATGGCGTCCGAGGGCTCACGGATCTGGATCGGCTCACCGTTGAGGAGGATCTCGCCCTCGTCCGGGGTCACCAGCCCGTACAGGATGTTCATCAGCGTCGTCTTGCCCGCCCCGTTCTCGCCGAGCAGGGCATGGATCTCGCCGTCGCGAAGCTGAAGGTCGATGTGATCGTTGGCCAGGACCCCGGGATAGCGCTTGGTGATGCCGCGCATCTCGAGGACGACGGCGGGTTCGGTTGAGGTAGTGGAAGCGGCCGGG
>JBIOTW010000061.1:0-24882 GCA_044866355.1 Candidatus Limnocylindria bacterium
ATCACCGCTCCCCGAACCCGTCGAGGAGCTCGTCGGCAGCGAACAGCGACATTCAGAAACGGTCAGCGCTCTCCAGAAGGCCGCGCTGCCATGGGTCCTCTCGCCATTCGTGCTGGCCGAGCTCGACTACCTCGTTGCCCGGCGGGTGGGCGTAAGCGCGGAGCGGGCTCTCCTGGAGGAGATCGGTAGGGGGGTGTATCGGCTCGAATGCTTCGAGCCGGACGACATCGCCGCCGCTGAGCGGATCATTGGCCGTTACCCGACCCTCGGAATCGGCCTCGCCGATGCGTCGATCGTGGTCCTCGCGGCCCGGTATGGGGTCCGCGACGTTCTGACGCTCGACGAGCGGCACTTCCGGGCGCTACGCCCCGCCGGCGGTCGTCCATTCCGCCTCCTCCCGGCCGACGCTTGATCGCCGGCCAGGACGGGCTCTCCGCGTCATCGGCGTGAGTTGACACCTGACGACGAGCAGTGGCACCATGCCAGCATGAGTGACACTTCGATCCTATCCATCGGTCCGAAGGGGCGAGTCGTGATTCCGGTGGATATTCGGCGGCGGCTCGGCCTGGAAGAGGGGAGCGAGCTCGTGGCGGTGGTGGAGGGCGACGGGGTGCTCCTGCTGCCCCGTCACGCGGTCAAGAGACGGCTGCGAGGGCTGTTCGCCGGTGCTTCGAGGAGCCTGGCCGGCGAGCTGATCGCGGAGCGGCGAGCGGCTGCGGCAGAGGAGTCCACGGAGGAGTGAAGGCCGTGGTCGACGCGTCGGCGGTGCTGGCCTGGCTCCAGGACGAACCGGGGAGCGATGCGGCTGAGCAGTACTTGATGGAAGGGCTCATCGGCGCCGCGAACTGGTCCGAGGTCCTCCAGAAGTCGCGGCAGCATGGGGCGCCGATGGGGCTCGTCGCCCGCCTCTTGACTTCGTTCGGGCTGGCGGTTGCGGAGGTGACTGCGGAGGATGCCGAACGGGCCGCAGAGCTCTGGCAGCCCGCATCGGTCCTGTCGTTGGCGGACCGGCTGTGCCTGGCGCTGGGTCAGCGGCTCGGGGTTCCGGTGGTCACCACCGATGTCGCATGGACATCGGTCAAGACATCGGTCAATGGTGTCCCGGAGGTCGTCCTGGTTCGCTGACGATCAGGGACGTTGGTGGCGAGCTCGGTCATCGGTCCCCCGCGTAGTTAGCCGGTTTCGGGAGAAAGGTGAGAACCACGCGATTGTCAGGTCCTCCAAATCTGGTCCACGCGTCACGGATGTGGGTCGCAGTCACCGCTTCATAGCGCTCAATGTCGGTGTTCATTCGATGGGGTTCGTTGAAGAGCACGCCGTAGTTCATGAGCCGTTCGGCCCGTTCGGCGGCTTCCTCCAGGTCTGCCGTCACGGTGGTCCGGTAGAGGACCCGCGCTCGCTGCAAATCCTTGTCTGTGGGTCCGGTGTTTCCGAGGGTGGCCGACTCCTCGAGGAGGGCTCGCTCAAGAGCCTCGCTCTCGATGCCAGGCCGCGCAGTTGCCCAGGCGACGAATACCCCTGCGCCAAAGGCGAACGGGATGACCGCTGCTGAGACGTCCTGCGCCAGGCGACGCTCGCGGACCAGTCGCTGGTACAGCCGGGAGGCACGCCCCGTGCCCAGGATGTCGCTGATGGGCTCAAACGGCCCAAACCCAGCCGTTCCCCAGGGAGGAATCCGGTTGGCGACGTAGACCCGCGGCAGATCGACTGCATCGAGCACGACCTCGCGAACCTCAACACCGATGGTGTCGGAGACGGCCATTTCGGGCGGCGGCGGAACGTTTGGGTTTGGGGGGATGGGGCCGAAATGGCGGTCGATCATGTCCATCGCTGCGTCGGGCTCGAAATTGCCAGCCACGGTCAGGACTGCGTTGTTGGGGGCGTAATGGGCGGCGAAGAAGCGGGAGACGTCGTCCACTGTGGCAGCCTCCAGGTCGTCCATCGATCCCAGCGTCGGATGGTGGTATGGGTGATGAACAGGAAACAGCAGCCGACGGAGTCGCTCCTCCCATGACCCATACGGCTCGTTGTCGATGCGCTGGCGGCGCTCGTTCTGGACCACCTCACGCTGGTTGTCCAGCGTTTCCTGCGTGATTGCCGGTAGCAGATTCGCGAGCCGCTCCGCTTCCAGCCACAGCGCCAATTCGAGCCGGTGCGAAGGGAGGATTTCGTCGTAGTTCGTCAGGTCGGCCCAGGTCGCGGCGTTCCACTTTCCACCGGCTGCGTTTATGAGCGCGCCGTGCTCGCCCTTCGCGACGTTCGCCGACCCCTGGAACATCATGTGCTCAAACAGGTGGGCGAACCCAGTCCGTCCCTGCGCCTCGTGGCGGCTCCCGACGTCGTATCCGATGTTTACCGCGACGACCGGTGCGGACGCGCGGGGCGACAGGATGATCCGGAGGCCGTTGTCCAATTGGTGCTGCTCGATCGGGACTTCGCCCACGCCCGATGTCCGCCTAGCTAAGGTCGCCTGCCCGCGGAGAGATCCCAGTCGGGTTCGCGTTGAACGGGGGGTCGAGGTAGATCAGGTCGACGCTGGCGTTGGGTAGGTAGCGGCGCAGCATGTCGAGGTTGTCGCCGCAATAAATGACGTTGGTGGCGAGCTCGGTCATCGGTCCCCCGCGGGGCCTGCGGATATCGGTCCATCGAAGCCTAGCAGTGCGGGCATACGCTGAACATCGGTCGGTAAGCGAGCGGTCAGACTCGCCCGAGACACTTGGCGGATCGTCGCTGGTTCGGCAGGGATGTGGATGACTTTGCACCTGGGTTCAGCTGGGATTGGCGCAAGGCCGACGAGAACGCGCGCAAGCATGGCGTGTCCTTCGAGCTGGCGGCCACCGTGTTCGACGATGCGGCGGCACTCGTCGAAGCGGATGCCATGCACGCGCAGGACGAAGCCCGGCACCGAATGATCGGACGCTCCAGTGGTGGTGCCGTGTTGGTGGTTGTGTTCACCGAAAGAGGCGATACCATCCGGATCATCTCCGCACGGCTCGCCAGACGAAGCGAGCGCATCAGGTATGAAGCAGAAACGCGACGACGCGGATTCTGAACTCGAACGACCCTTTGAGTTCTCGAAGGCACGCCCCAATCCGTATGCGGGTTGGTCGCGGCGGGCGAAGGGCGACAACGCCAAGACGCGTGAAGACCCCCTCGCAAACGAAGAGGCTCCGTTGCAGCCGCCGACCAGATCAGCGCGGCCCGCCCGAGTCAAGAACCCGCATGAGCGGGAGAACCGCTGACGATCAGACGACGTTGGTGGCGAGGTCGGTCACCGGTCCGGAATGCGACGTCGTCTATCAATCGTCGACCCCGCGCTCCGTGGCATTTATGATACTGTAGTCCCTGGGACTTCCAGGGAACTCGGGGGGCTCTGGATGCGAGCAGGGGTGGCGCATGCCTGTCGTGACGCGGGTCAGGAAGGTCCAGGCGCCCGACGGGGAGCACCAGCACATTGGAGGGGTGTGCACGAGTGACGGCTCGTACTTCTCGCGTCACGACGTGGCGAGGAGCCTCGACGGCGGAGAAGAGTGGTGGTCGGAGGGCGGCGGTACGCGCGCGCGGATCCGGAAGGCTCCCTTCTGCCCGGTCCCAGGGTGTCTCACCTTCCCGTACCTGACCACGGCACCGGACCACACCAGCGCGAACAACCTTGAGAACCTCCCTGGGTGTTGAAAGAGGGCCGGGCCGCGCGCCGCTGCTATGGGTGGGGGGTCAGCTCTTGGTCGGGCGCCGGTTTAAGGCCAGCCACCCTTGTCGTTGTCAGCCAGGACGGTGGCCACCGAGGCCAACGCCATGAGCACAGCAAGTGACCACGCAAAGACAAAGGCACGGATCTTTCGGATCCTGGTAGCCATGGGGCAGGCTCCTTCCCGGCGCGCCTCATGGCCCGGCCCCCGATTCGAGGGGTCGCTCAAACGACCTCTGGGTGTCAGCGTATGGGCGTCGTTCGCGCGATGTCAAGTATTTCTATAGTCGGGGGGAGGAACATGACGGCCATTGAATCAAGTGGCGTTATAGTGGCGACCATGGCCGTTCGGCCCACCAGCCAGCGAAAGGCGCGGATCGTGACCGTCGTTGACGATCGGCCACTGGCACGAGCCATCGGCGCCAACGTGCGTCGCCTGCGGAAGGCGGCCAACCTCACCCAGCGCCAGCTCGCCGAGCCGCGCTACACCCCGGCCTATGTCAGCGCGTTGGAGAATGGATTGTCCAAGCCGTCGATGGCCGCCCTCAACCACTTTGGGGAGCGGCTCGGCGTCTCCATCGGTGCCTTCCTGCCGGCAGAACCGGGCCAGGCAAATCGGCTGGCGGCGGATCTCCGGCTGGCATCCGGCGACTACGAGGCCGCGTTGTCTGCGTATCGGAGCCTGCTTGAGCAGCCCACCGCTGAGCGGGCTCGAGCCGAGATTCTGCGGGGCATGGCCGAGAGCCTGTGCCGGCTGAGGCGTGGCCGCGAGGCCATCGGTTCGGCTGCCGAATCGGTGACCATTTTCGAGCGGCTGCATCGCGATGCCGATCTCGCGTACGCGAATTACTGGCTGGCCTACGCCCACCACCTGGCAGAGAGTTCGGCCGAAGCGCGCGCCATCCTCAAGTCGCTGCTCGATCGGGTCCGCGAAGGTTTGGACGTAGTCCCGGACTTCAAGTTCCGGGTCCTGGTGGCGCTGGCGAATGTCGAAAACTGGGAGGGAGAGCACGAGCGGGCGCTGGCCTACCTGGAGGAAGCTCGGGGTCAGGCTGCGGACCTGGACGATTTCCGGCGGGCGACACTCCTCTGGAACTTGTCGCGCAGCTACGGCGACGCGGGAGACGACGAAGCCTCGTTCCGGGCGGGGAGCCAGGCGCTGGGTATCTTCCGGCTGCTCGAGGCCAGGCAGGAAATCGCGTCCCTCGAGAACACCTTGGCGCTGACCATGCTCCGGCTCGGCAACCTGGGTCGCGCTCGCGAGTTTGCCGCTCAGGCGCATCAGGACGCCGACGTGATGCCGGACGCAACCTTCATGCCGCACGTGCTGGACACCGAGGCCCAGATCGCGCTGGCCGAGGGCGAGCTGGAGCTGGCCCTCCAGAAGCTGGGCGCGGCGGCGCAGGATGCCGAAGGCGGTCGGAATCCGGAGGCCGCGGCCGCGATCCACCACACCAGGGCCCGAGTGTTGGCAGCCCAAGGTCAGACCGATCAGGCACTGGTCGAGTACGACCACGCCGCACAGGCGTATCGGGATCTTGGCTTTACTGGCCGCCTCCGGCCGGTGCTGTCCGAATGGGCGGAGCTGTTCGGCCAGCTTGGCAGGCCCACCGAGGCAGTCGAGCTCTACCGCGAGGCGTTGGCACTCAAACCGCGCCAGTAGTGGCCGTGGCCGGTACCCTCGAGCCTCCCAAGCTCTGCGCCGGTGGCGTCAGTGAGGATCTCATGACTGACCGACGGTGATTACGATCTTGCCCTTCGCGTTAGTGCTCTCCATACGGCGAATCGCCTCCGCAGTCTCGGCCAGGGGATAGGTGCGGTCGATCACTGGGGTGACCTTGCCGGCCTCGATGAGGTCCTTCAGGGTCAGCAGGTCCTCCTTGGTGACCGAGGCGATGAACGAGCGGAATCGAGACCCGCGCCGCCGAGCGCGGGCCATCCCGCCGAACATCCGAACCAGGGGGCCGATATGGCCCTTGCCTGCGCCAACGAGGACGAGCCGGCCGGTTGGCGTCAGGACGCGCTGCAGGGCCCCCATCGGTCTGTTTCCGGCAACATCGACGATAAGGTCATAGCGCTCGTCTGCGCGCGGGAAGTCCCCCCGCGTGTAGTCCACGACGTGATCGGCCCCGATCGAACGTACGAACTCGTGGTACGCGGTCCTGGTGAGTGCAGTCACCTCCCCGCCGAGCGCTTTCGCGATCTGGACTGCGTAGTGGCCGACCCCCCCTCCTGCACCGGTGACGAGGACCCGCTGTCCGGGCTCAAGCTCGCCGTGGTCACGGATCGCCTGGAGGGCGGTGCAGGCCGCGACCGGTACGGCGGCAGCCTGTTCGAAGCTGAGGTTCGCGGGCTTGGGCACGAAGGTCCGGCCAGCGACGTACTCCGCGAAGGCGCCCGTCCGAACGCCATAGACCTCGTCACCGGGATTCAGGTCGGGGACTTCCCGGCCGGCCGTCTCGACCACGCCTGACACGTCACTGCCGAGGCGCGGTTCCTTCGGCCGACGCCACCCACCCATGGAGCGGATGAGGAACGGCTCGCCTCGGACGACCCGCCAGTCGCCTGAGTTGACCGACGCGGCCCGGACCCGGACGAGGACCTGATCGTCCTCGGGGACCGGGACGTCGACCTCCGCCAGCCGGAGGAGGTCCGGCGATCCGTACCTTTCGTGGAGGATCGCCTTCATGTGCAAGGGCTCGTCGTGGCGTCAGCGGGGTTCGAGGATGACGACCTGGGTGGGGCGGGAGCGTAGCGACGCCCAGTCGTCGAGGTGCTCGTCGTTGTACGTGTCCCACCGTGCCCACAGGTGGGGCTTCTCGCCCCGGGTTGCCGCCCGTCCGCGGACGAGGCGCGACCCGCCGGGCAAGTCCACCTTGGCGTCCGGGTGGGCCTGGAGGTTGAGCCACCAGGCAGGCTCGGCGTCCCCCCAGCCGTTCATCGGCAGGGTGACCAAATTGGGGCCGTCCTCGTAGAAGCCGAGGATGGCAATCCGTTTCGAGCCTGAGCGCCGGCCGACGGTGTGGAGCCGCATCATGCCCCAGACGCCGGGTGTTGCCGGTCGCAGGCCGCGCCGGCCGCCGGTGAACCTGTAGATCGCGCGGTGCACGATCCACGCCAGGCGAACGAACCAGCGTGGCGGCAGGGGCGCAGATTTGGAGGGCTGTTCGGTCATCGGGGCTCGGTCATCAGTCCAGAGATTCGAGGAGGCCGTCGCTCACAGAGACTAGCAGCGCGGCCAAGCGAATTGGTCGTGGGGTTACGCCTCCGGCATCAGTCCGAATATGGAGTTGACACCTAACGCCGGTGGGTGGCTCACTTCCAGAGTGAGTGACACTCCCATCGTGTCCATCGGCCCAAAAGGGCGAGTGGTGATTCCGGTGGAGATGCGGCGGCGGCTTGGCCTGGAAGAGGGGAGCCAGCTCGTGGCGGTGCTGGAGGGTGATGGCCTGCTCCTGCTGCCCCGTCACGCGGTCAAGAGACGGCTGCGAGGACTGTTCGCCGGGGCTTCGACGAGCCTGGCCGATGAGCTGATCGCGGAGCGGCGAGCGGCTGCGGCCGAGGAGTCCACGGAAGAGTGAAGGCCGTGGTCGACGCCTCGGCGGTGCTTGCCTGGCTCCAGGACGAACCGGGGAGCGATGCTGCCGAGCGGTACCTGATGGAGGGGATCATCGGTGCCGCAAACTGGTCCGAGGTCCTCCAGAAGTCGCGGCAGCACGGGGCGCCGACGGGGCTCGTCGCGCGCCTGCTGACCTCGTTCGGTCTGGCGGTCGCGGAGGTGACCGCCGATGATGCGGAACGGGCCGCGGATCTCTGGTACCCCGCTTCGGTCCTGTGGTTGGCGGACCGGCTTTGCCTGGCGCTGGGTCACCGACTTGGGGTTCCGGTGGTTACCACTGATGTCGCATGGGCATCGGTCAATGGTGTCCCGGAGGTCGTCCTGATTCGCTGACGGTCATCGGTCTATTCGGTGACGGAGTAGGGGCCGACGAGGAACAAGCTCAGGACCTCGTCCTCCGAGGCAGTGAGGCGCGCGCAGACGACCGCATGCAGCCCTGGCGTGAGGGCGGCCTCGATGGTTCCAGATCCCATGGGGTTGAGAGTCAGATGGCCAACCACGGACACGAACGGCGGGAGGCCCTCAGGAAGCTGGCCGGATGCGATTCTGGCCTGCTGTTCGAGTATGTAGGCAAGCAGCTCGGGAAACGACGCGTCGAGGCGCACCAGCTCGAAGCTGCCGAGGGCTCCGGATTCGTTGCGGACGCCGATCGAGGTCGCCCCGGCGGGCAGTGTTTCGGTGCCGGTCCGATTGCAAGCCTCATCGGTCAGGATCACGGCTGGCGGCTCGCTAGTGCTGGGTGCGGCGCAGGCGGCAACGGCCAGCATGGCCACGGCGAGCGCCGAGATGTGGCGAGATGGTGTACGCATCGGGTCCCCCGCAAAGGCGTGGCGGTGTGTCGGGAGAGCCTATCAGCGTGGGCAAGACACATCCCTGGCGAGCGGATGATGGAGACTTGTTGTCGATGAGTGAGCTGGAAGAGGGACTGGCCTGGCAGGTTGGGGTCTGGGATCGCATGTCCCAGGTCTATCGGCGCGAGATCGACCAGCGACTGGAACCCGTCGTGGACCAGGTCCTTGCCCGGGCTGCACTGCAGCCAGGCGAGCGAGTTCTCGATCTCGGCACCGGGACGGGGGCCGTGGCGGAGAAGGCCGCCCTCGCGGTTGGGGCTGAAGGCCGTGTCCTCGCCGTCGACCCGAGCCCCGAGATGCTCGCGCTGGCCGGGCGGCGCGCCGATCACGCACCGGTCAGGTTCGAGGTGGTGGAAGGGTCGGCGGAGAGCCTGCCAGCAGCCGATGGCTCCTTCGATGTGATCCTGGCGTCCCTGTCGCTGATGTTCGTCATCGACCGGACCGCTGCGGCGCGGGAGATGGCGCGTGTCCTGCGGCCGGGAGGTCGCCTGGTTGGCGCGGTGTGGGGTGGGCCTGAACGTTCCGATCTGGTCCTATTTCAGCGGACGGTCGGCCAATTCGCTCCGAAGCCACCGGTTCCGGGCGTTGGTCCGGGCGCCCTGGCCGATCCGCAGCCGTTCCTCGAGGAGCTGGCACGGGTCGGCTTCTCGGCGCGTGTGGAAACCGAGATCACCGGATTCGACTTCCCGAATCTGCCGTTCGCGTGGGACGTGCTCGCAGGCGTTACGGCGGGGGCGATGAGCCCGGAGGCTCAGCAGCAAGCCCAGGAGGCAGTCCGGGACACGATGTGGGCCGACCCCAGCCAGGCTCGGCATTTCAGCAACCTGACCCAGTTCATCGTCGGGGTCCGCGCGTGACCTATGGCCTTGGGTGGGCGCACGTACCGGAGGCCAGCCTTGCGGTGGCGGTGCGGGCCCCGAGATCGAGGATTGGGTTGCGTGCCTGATGTTGGTTCGCTGGTCATGCCGGCGCTCTACGTGCTGACCGCCGTGCTGGTGGTCGCGGTCATCTGGGCTGGCGACGGCGTCTTCGCGTACTACCTCACCGTCCGGCCCCTGTACACGGTCGTGGTTCTGGGCATCCCACTCGTCGCGTGGGCTCTGCAGAACCCGCAGCTCCTGGTCTTCGTCCACATCAGCGGCGCCTTCATCTTCGTGGGAGGCCATGCAGCCTCCGCGTTGGTGGCGTTCCAATTGCCGGGTGAAACTGATGGCGCTCGCGCCCACGCCCTGCTGGAACTGTCATCGCGGTCACTCGACTGGCTTCACATCGGTTTGGCGGTCCTCATCCTCTCCGGCATCGCCGCGGGATTCGTGGGCCATTGGTGGGATCGGCCGTGGATCTGGTTATCCCTCGACCTGCTGCTCGCGATCAGCGCCTACATGTACGCGGCGAACAGGTCGACCTACAGCGGCGCCCGGAACCGCCTGGTGGAAGCCGGGGCGGCGGCCTGGGACGCCGAGGTGCAGGGGATGGTCGACCGTCGCCAGGCGATGCTCTTCCTGGTCACTGGAATGGCCGCACTGGCCGCGATCATCGCCTTGATGATCTTCAAGCCCGGCTGATTCCCAAGGCGTCAGCGGGCGGATGCGAGCGACTGATGTTGCGCCAGGTTTGTGACGCGTCGGTCGAGCAGGCGGCTCAGGAACGGTACCAGCGTCCCGGACTCACCCTCCGAACGCTTCGCTGTGGGGCCATGGTTGAGGGTCGACCCCGTGGGATCAGGTGTCGCGGGGTTCGAGGATGACGACCTGTGTCTGTCGTGACCGCTTGGCGGCCAATGCATCGAGACCTCCGCCGTAGACGGTCCACCGGGCCCACAGGCGAGCACGCTCGTCGCCTTCGGCCGCCCGTACATGGACGGGGCGGGGTCCATCGATCAGGTCGACGGCGGCGTCTGGTTGAGCCTGCGCGTTGAGCCACCAGGCCGGCTCGGGATCGCCCCAGCCGTTCATGGCCATCGTGACCAAGTTGGGGCCGTCCTCGTAGTAGCCGAGGATGGCCACCCGCTCCGCGTCCGTGCAGCGACCGACGGTCCGGAGTCGCATCAGACCGTAGTGGTCCGCCGTCGGCGTCCATAGACCACGTCTACCACCCGTGACGGAATAGATGGCCCGATGAACCATCCACGCAGCGCGGATGAACCAGCGTGGCGGGAGTCGTGGCGCTCTTTCGGATTTGAGCTCGGTCATCGGTCAAAGATCGCCGCAAATCCGCGCCGCTGAGCCTCCTGTACGGGGCGACAGGGGCTACTTCTTCGGGGTTCCGGACTTGGCGTCCTTCTTCTGCTTCTTCTTCGTGCCCTTGCTCTTTGACCCAGGTCCCTTGTCGGGCATATCGGTCTCCTTGAATTTGGACTGTCGACACTGCGCGTCGGCTCATGGGTATCGTGCGCCGCCAGGTCAAGGCGGTCTATTCGGCTGAGATGAGCAGGGGGGCGTATCGGCCGGACGCACGGCGATGACATGGAACTGCAATGTCGTGGGCAGCCGCTGTTTGCGCCTCCGCAAGGACTGCGCCTCTAGGGTTGCTGGACCTAACCGATTACCGCGACTTGTGAGGTCGCTGTATGGGAGGCCACAGCCTTGCCTACCCCGAAGATGCGTCCGCATCGACTGGCTGCCATCGCGGTTTCCGCGTCCCTTCTGATCACCTTCTCCGTCCCCGTCGCCCTCGCTCAAGACCAGCTCGCCGTCCCCACGACCCCCGGGGAAAGCGTCAGCGTCACCTGGACGGGCACCGTCCTGCCCGGGGTGAACACGTCCAGCGAGTGCGGCCCAAGCGACGTTGGCGCCAGCTCGCACGTCGTAACCCTCTCGGTTCCAGACGGGCTGTACGAAACGGTTACCGTCATCGCCGTCGCGGCCATCGCCTATGACGGGCCGAACGACCTGATCGTGACCATGGTCGACGCCGCAGGCGAGACGCAGTCGGGTGACAGCGGGTTCGTCGACACCGATGAGAGCGCCTCCCTCGCCAACCCGCCTGCGGGCGATCTGACGATCATCGCCTGCATGTTTGCCGGCCTCACGCCGCAGCCCTATACCGGCACGCTCACGCTCACCGCCGTGGCCGCAACGGCGCCACCGGCGACCTCATGCGGCGCGCCGGGCAAGCCCCTGACCTTCACCGTCCCGTCCTACGTCGACATGTCGCGCGCCGGAGGCGAGCCGAGCGTCCAGAGCCTGGCTGACGGGACCCTCCTGTACGCCGCCCATGCCGGGACCACCCACTTCTACACGCCAGCGGCCGGCGATGAGGACTCGACCGCGTTCGCGGAGAACTACCGCGGCCAGGTCCACGCCTGGGTGAGCGATGACGGCGGCGTGAGCTGGCAGTTCGTGGACCGCACCCTTCCGCCGGACAACCAGGCCGGCTCCGGATTCTCGGATCCCGATTTCGCGGTCGACGCGGCCGGAAACGTGTACCTGTCCGAGATCAACCTGGTGAACGTGGCGCTGTCGAAGTCCACCGACAACGGCCACAGTTACGAGCTCCAGAACATCGGCGCCATGACGATCACCGACCGGCAGTGGTCGACTGCCGGACCGGAGGACGTCGTCTTCATGGTTGGCAACGCCGATGAGGGCGGCACATTCCCGTCCGACCCGGTGGGGAACAGCGGACACATCGTCATCCGCAGCACGGACGGCGGCCAGACCTTCTCGGAGGTCGTGGAAGATCCGGGCGGGCTGGGTGACCTGAAGTTTGACGACGGGAGCGGCACGATGTACGAGCCGCACTTCGCCGGTGGCGCCCTTCAGGTGGCCGCCTTCCGCAACGCCCTCCATCCCGACCACCAGGTCGCCCTGACCCCAGAAATCGGCTACGTGGCACTCGGCGTGGACCTCGCGTCCCATTGGCCGGCCATTGACGTCGATGCCCGCGGCAACGTCTACATCGTCTGGGACGAGAACGGCGCCGGCGCGCGGGCGGCCGGGGTCTGGTACTCCTATTCGACCGATGGCGCCCGCACCTGGGCGCCGGCCACCCGCGTGGATCCGGACGACCGGACCGACCTGTGGCCGTGGATCGCGGTCGGGGAAAAGGGGCGTGTTGCCATCGCATGGTTCGGCAACGACAACCTCCTGCCGGAGAACGATCCGGAGCAGGCCGGTCCGAACGATCCGTGGAACGTGTACGTGGCGCAGTCCCTGAATGGGCTGGGCTGTCGCGCCTCGTCGTCACCCGGGTTCCGCGTGACGCGGGCGACCCCTGAGCCGTTCCACACCGGCACCGTCTGCACCGGGGGGACGATCTGCCAGGCCGAGCGCATCGACCGGCGGCTGGGTGACTACTTCGTCATCGACATCCACGTCGACGGCAGCCTGGTGGCCGCCTACTCCGACACCCGCCAGGGCGGGGCCGTGGCGCTGCCGGCCTTCTTCCGACAGACCGGTGGGGCCAGTTTCCTGAGGGGCCAAATCCGATAGCCCGACGTCGTCGTGACGTCCGCATGCCAGGAGTGAAGAGCGATGCGTCTTCCTGACTCGAGAATTCGGCGCGGCCGGGCCTGGGCCGTGGCAGTCGTTGCGGCGGCCGTTCTGGCGGCAGGTTTCATCGGTCCAAGATCGGTCCAGGCAGTGGGGGAGACGCCGGGTCTGACGACCCTGTTGGCTGCCTACTCCGGGTCAGCCGGGGTGGTGCGCGGTATCGCCACCTTTGGCGCGCCGCCATCATCGGCGCAGGTCGCCTCGTTGCAGGCGCTGGGACTGTTCGTCCAGCCCATGGAGCACCTTCCTCTGGCGTTGGTCGTTGGAGCCGTGCCGTCCATCCAGGCCGCGGTCGCGACGGGTGCGGCCGCCGACGTGTACCCCGACCAGCCGGTTGAGCTGTTCGACACCGTCTCGGCCGACGCCATGGGCGCCGCCGGGCCTCGCGCCGCAGGGCTCACCGGTGAGGGAGTGACCGTGGGGGTCGTGGACAGCGGCTGCGACGCCAGCCATCCCGACCTGGCCGACCACGTCGTCCACAACGTGAAGCTGTACAGCGGCGAGTACGCGAACATCCGGCCCGACGGGTCGAACACCATCGTCATCGCCAACGAGACCGGGCCGTACCAGAACACCGACATCGGTGGCGGCCACGGGACGCACGTGGCGGGGATCATCGCCGCCGACAGCACGACCGCCTCCGATGGCAGCCGGCTGGGCGTGGCCCCCGACGCGGAGCTGGTGTGCTACTCCATCGGCGAGATCCTGTTCACCACCGCGGTGGTGACCGCCTACGACCACATGCTCGACCAGCCCGACCTGTGGGGGATCGACGTGGTCAACAACTCGTGGGGCAACTCCTTCCGCCAGTACGACCCGCGTGACCCGATGGCGGTGGTGACCAAGGCGGTCGCCGACCTGGGTGTGGTGGTCGTATTCGCGGCCGGCAACAGCGGGAACGGCAACGCCGAGATGGGGCTGAACCCATTCTCCGCGCCGCCCTGGATCATCTCGGTGGCGGCCGGCACGCTGGACCACCACCGGGGCAACTTCAGCTCCAGCGGGCTGATCCATGACAACTCGCAGCCCACCCAGGTGGGCGCCGGCGGGCATACGGTGTGGACGGGGGACCAGATTGGCGTCTACCACCCCGACGTTACCGCGCCCGGCGTGAGCATCAGCTCCACCTGCAGCACGGCCGGCACCGCGGTGCTCGCCTGCCCGCCGTACGGCAACACCACCGCGTCGGGGACGAGCATGGCTTCGCCTCACGTGGCGGGGGCCGTGGCGGTGCTCCTGGAAGCCAACCCCGCCCTGACCGTGGACCAGGTCCGGCAGGCGCTGCAGGCGACCGCCACCCCGGTGGCGGCCGCGGATGGCAGCCCGCTCCCGTTCTGGCAGGTCGGCTACGGATACGTCGATCTGAACGCCGCGGTCAGCCTGGTGCAGGGCAAGAGCTGGGCCAAGAACCTGGCGCGTGCGCAGTCACGGGCCGATGCTCGGGTGCTTGCCGCCGATGGCTACCGCGTCCAGCAGTCCGATTTCTGGACCTACGACGCGCCGCGCCTGGCGGTGGGCGGGACGGACCAACGGACGTATGGGGTGGCGGTCCCCGCCACTACCGGGTTCCTGAAGGTCACCATCTCGCACCCCTCGCTGGCGGTGGTGGGCCGCAACGGGATGAACTACACCGTCACCGTGCGTGACGCGGCAGGACAGGTATTGGGCGTCACGACCGAGGCGCCGACCGGCGCCGGGACGGCCAGCGTGTTCATCAACCTGGCCTCGTTCGCCAACCCAGTTGTCTACGGGGAGTTCACCTTCGAGGTCCGCGGCCAGCTGGCGGTGTCCGATCCGGACACCCTGGACAGCGAATCGTTGCTCGGACGGATGGTCACGCTCCAGGTGGCACAGCTCAGGACAGGCCCGTAGGGTTTCCGATCCGCCGCCGGTGGCCGGCTGAGCCGGCGCCTCGGTGGATCCCTCGGTGGCTGGGTTTGGGCGTAGCATCCAGTCTCGTGCGTGCCTTCGCCATCGACGAGTTCGGAGCCACCGGCTCGGTTCGTGAGCTCCCCATTCCCGAGCCGGGTGTCGGCGAGGTGCTGGTGGCCGTTCACGCCGCCGGTGTGAACGTCATGGATCCGCTCTACGTCGCCGGGGTGCTGAAGGACTACATGGAGCACCGCTTTCCCCTGGTTCCGGGGATCGATGTCGCCGGGGTCGTGGAGCGGACCGGTTCTGGAGTCGATGGATTTGCGGCCGGAGACGAGGTGTATGGGGTTTCGACCAAGCCGTTCGTCGGTGTCGGTTCGTTCGCCGAGTATGTCGTCGCCGGTGCCGAGAACCTGGCTCCCAAGCCTCGATCGCTGAGCTTCGTGGAAGCGGCGGTGGTGCCGCACGTTGGGCTCACCGCGCTGGCGGCCATCGAGGCAGCCGATCCTCAGTCGGGGCAGGTCCTCGTCGTCATTGGTGCCACCGGCGGGGTGGGAAGCTTCGTGACCCAGCTGGCGTCGGCGCGGGGTGCCACCGTGGTAGCGGTCACCACCGAATCGGGCGCTGCCCAGGCCCGCGACTTTGGCGCGGCCGAAACCATCGACTACACCGCCGAGGACGTGGGAGAGGCGCTGCGTTCCCGCTACTCGCAGCGGATCGACACTGTGATCGCCGCCTACGGTGATGTCGAGATGCTCCGTGCGATCGCGCCTTCGTTGCGGCCTGGAGGGGTGGTGGTCTCCCCGGCAATGCAACCGGGGGAGGCGGAGCCGGCACTGCAGCCCCTGGGCCTGACCTTCAAGAGCGCCAATCGCCTGCCGGCGTCGCGACTGCCGGAGCTGACGGCGCTGATCGACGGGGGCCAGCTTCGTGTCCCGCCGATCACGTCCTTCCCACTCGATGCGGCCGGTGAGGCGATGACCGAAATGGCCGGTGGACATGTCCGCGGCAAGCTCGTGATCACCGTCCGCTGAAGATTGTCCGTTCGGTGGGCCTGCGCGGGGTTCCGGGGGAGGACGAAGATCGACGTGGACAGGCTGCGCGAGGCATACGAGGGCGTTCCCGCCTGGGACCGATTCAGCCGCTGGCCTTGTCCAGGCGCTGCAGGAGGCGGTGAGCCGCCAGCTCAACCTCCTTGTGCCGCCACTCCGACGCTCGGTACACGCAGGCGATCAGGCCCGTCCGATGGATGCGGGTGAAGTCGCCGTAGACGAAGGCGTATCGGGCCTTGGTCTCATCCTCGGCGCCCTCCGTCAGGCCCAGATGCCAGGCGGCATATTCGTCCCAGGTGTGGGATTTCAGGAACTGGTTCTCGTCCCGTGCCGTCGGCTGGGCTTCGCCCCAGTCGCTGTCGAGCACGTAGCGCCCCGCGTCGATGAGCTTGCGGGCGTGGGCCGCGGCTCGCCGGTTGACCCTGTACTCGGCCAATCCGCTCTTACCCTACGTTTCAGTCGTCAGCCGACCAAGCGTGCCGTAACGCGGCCTTCAGGGGTGACCGATACCGCGGTCGGCACCAGCGCAATCCCGTATTTCCTCGCCAACTCGGGGCGCTCGCGAACGTCGACCGTCACCAGACGATGGCCATCTGCCTGGAGGTCATCGATCATGTCGCGGCAGGCCGTGCACAGCGGATGGCTGAACGCCACGACCAGCTCTCCCCCGTCCGCGGGAAGCGCGGCCCCCATGTCGGCCAGCTCGATGCGGTCGAAGTGGTGGGCTCGGACCCCGCGCAGCCGTGCACCGATCCGGTACATCTCGCAGCCGACGCACAGTCCCGTGCTGGCCGCCAACAGGGCCAGACCGGCCACGAGCAGCCCAAGCGCCACGCCCAGTGTGGTCAGTCCGACCGCGTAGGCCACGGACGCGGTGCTCAGCACCAGCAGGCCAATCATGTTGGCGAACCTTGGCGGGCGGCTGTCTTCTATCGGTCCTTCGCCGAATCTGGGCTGGACGAGCTCGAAGTAGGCCACGCAGGCCAGGCAATACCGGCGCCCGAAACGAAGCCCGATCGCCAGCTGTGCCGCGAGCAGGGCCAGGATTGGCCACCAGCCGGTGAGGACAGCGACCAGCGACAGGATGCCGATGGTGGCCTGGTTGAATCGCGGCGCCCGAGCGTCGATGACGTCGAGGTCGCGGTATGGATCTGCGGTTCGAACCTGAGTGGGCATGTATCGCCTCGTGGGCAGCGGGGAGGAAGGCAACGACCGATGGGATCGGTCTCAAGAGCCGGGCGGAAGGAAAGGCCGGGCGTCGTCTGGGTGACGACGGTCGCGCACGCGGCGCGGGTCAGGCGAGAGGGATCCTCCCGCCTAGCGACAGGCGCAAGAGCAAAGGGCGCGTGTTCGCGGACTGGTCATGTTAGTGGCCGCCAAGCCTACGCTTGCCCAGCCGCATCGGCAAGCGAGGCGATGGGTCAGGCCTGCGTCGCCTTCGCCTTCGCCTCGGGGAGCTTCGCGTTCCGGGAGTTGAACGCAACCCGGAAGAGTCGGTATTCCCGGATGCCTTCGGCCGCCAGGACCGCGGAAAGGAACAGCGCTTCGGCCGCGAGGACCCAGCCGATGGCAGCCGGCATGAGGGCGGCCGCGGCAATGGGAATCAGCGCCAGGATGGCTGCGATGGCGAGGGCCAACGTGACGCTCGACCAGGTTTGGCCAGTGATCTTCCTGGTCGCCGTAAGCGCGTTCTCGGAGTCTTCCGTCCCGGCGAAGGTGGAGCCACCGCTCGAGAGAATGACCAGGCAGAGCAACGCGGCGAAAGCGCTGCCGAACAGGAACGCTCCCGCCAGGTTCTCCACCTGCGCACGGTCCAGGAGGACCACCGCGAAGCCGATGAAGAACGCCGCCGCCAGGCCGAGGACGTACCACCACCTGGTCCACAACGCCTGTCTGATCCCGCGGAAGTAGGTCTCCTCATCGGTACCCACCAGGGCGTTCCATCCAAGGCTGAGCGGAACCCAGGCGACCCCTGCCAGCACGACCACGCCCAGCGCGCCGGCCAGGACCTGTGCCCAGTCAGGCGGCGTGGTCAGGTACGCAGCCACGAACGGCAGGTTGAGGTTCGCGACGAATTCGATGAGCGCGCTGCCGAAGGCTGGCATGAGCCAGGCGTAAGTCCATCCCGCAAGGACGCCGCCGATCAGGAACACCCGCATGGCGAGCAGCGCCAGGACCCGGGCGTGGCGCCGCATGGCGGAGACTTGGAGGCGTGGGTCGGTCATGGGTGCCGCGTACATCTGCGGACCGCCGAGTGAGAAGAGACGGGATGCGACGATCGCCATGAACTCAGTCGTGTTCCTCCAGTACACGAAGTGGTCCAGCAGCAGCGACGACAGGTTGCGGATCTTGTACGAGTGAATCTGCTTCCCGTTCACGTCCAGCGGCCCCACCGGACCCGGATCGGCTGAGGCCCAGAGATCGAGCCATTCCAGCTTTGGCTCCGCGTTCACGACCCTCTGCCAGTCCTTCTCCATCTTCCTGCCGGCTGCTTCCCAGATCGGCATGGCGGAGGACAGCAGGAAGAACTCGGTGATGACCGCCAGGGCAACCAGGGCCAGGGCCAGCTGCCACGGGCGTCCGGCGAGCAGCACACCCAACGCACCGACCAGGAACGCCGCACCCCCGAGCGCGACCGCCTTCTGCACCCAGGTCTGCGCGCCCTGGGCCATACACAAGACGAAGGTCAGCTTCCGCACGCCCTGGCCATAGGTGGTGAACAGACCGATGGGCGCCGGCTTCGGCTCGCCCTTGGGAGATGGCGCGGGCCGGTCGAGGAGCTCGTGCTGGAGGGCAAACCACGACACGGCTGCTCCCTGCGAGTGGGCCAGGATTGCGACGCTGGTGCATTCGCGGAGCAGCGCCTTGAGGTCGTCGCGCACCTGTGTCGCCATGGCGCCGAAGCGGATGGGACTTCGCGTCAGAACGTAGGCGTCGCCGAAGCCGTTCGCCAGAGCGCGCTGCAGGGATCGCGCCAAGCTCGACACGAACGGAATCGGGACAACCGCGAGAACGAAGAGGGCCAACGCCAGGGCGGTGACGAGCAGGCCGACGACCGTCGCGCCCAAGAGCATGACCACGCCGGCCACCAGCGTGATGGGAATGAGGAGGACGCGGAGGAGTCTGGGGACGGACTCACCGATCTCCATGCGGCGCCAGATGCCGGCGACCTGGGTGGCGAATACCCACGGCCCCACGCTCAGGGCCCATCCCGCCAGCTCGCCGAAGGTGGCCTGGCGGAAGACGTCTGCCCAGAGCGATTCGGCCAGGACCCAGTGGGCCGTCGTGCCCTTTCCGCCCGGCGGCGCGATCCGGACCACGGCATGCGCGGCCGGGATGGCGTCGGGTGACCGCTGCCGGGCGACGACGTCCAGCACGTCGACGTCGCCGTATCCGTCGCGGTCGTCGCAGCCGGTTCCCCCGGGGCCTTCGACGCGGCGTCGAAGCCAGCCGAAGATGCGGTCACCCTCCTCGGTGAGGATGTCACCCCGCACCTGCTCGCCCATGCCGTGAACGAGGAGGACGCCAAGGTCGAACTTCCGCTGAAAGCCAAGCCGGTCCCGGCTCTGCTGGATGCCCTCGTCCAACGGAGTGGGCTCGACCATCGTCATGGGTCTGGCTCGCCTTCGCCCCTCTGGGCCGCGAGCCGCGCGTATTCGGTGGCGATGAAGCTCGCCATGGCGCGGACCACTGCGTCGCCCATCGGCCTGCTTCCCGGCCGATGCAGGCGAAATTGAGCGTGGAGAGCCTCCGTCAGGACCTCCACGTCGAGTTCGGCGAGCCTGGGCCGATCCGCCATCGGCGCCAGCCTAGCAGGGGGCCATCGAAGACGAGGAGGGCGAGGAAGCGATGCTTGGAGGGCGACCTGGGCCTCGTCCCCCTCGGCTGATAGGCTGGCGGCATGTCGTACGAGGGCGACCTCGGTCAGGTGAGCGCGGTCTTTCGTGACACGTCCGGCGTTCCAGGCATTCGCGGGCCCAGGAGTTCGATGCTGTTCGTGGCACCCGGATCGATCACGCGGCGCCAGTTCGGACTGTTCCGGCGCGACATGAAACCCCGGTCCGGCGGACCGGATGCGCACTTCCATCGGACCTTCTCCGAATCGTTCTACGTCCTGCGCGGGACCGTCCGCTTCTATGACGGCAGGGGATGGGTGGACGCGACCACGGGGGACTTCTTGTACGTGCCGAAAGGCGGGATCCACGCCTTCCGCAACGATTCCGACAAGCCGGCCTCCATGCTGATCCTGTTCGCTCCCGGCGCCGCCCGGGAGCGCTACTTCATCGAGGTGGACGAGATCGCGCGCTCCGGCCGGCAGCTCAGCGACGCCGAGTGGACCAAGCTCTGGGCCCGGCACGACCAGTACATGGTCACGTAATGGCCGAGTCAATTCCGGAGGACCTTACCGACCTCCTGACCACCAACGTCCTGGGCCACGTGGTGGCGCTGCGCCGCGACGGGACCATGGCGGTGTACCTGATGTGGGTCGACTACGACGGGGAGCACGTCCTCACCAGCTCGATGGTCGGCTCGCGAAAGGCCGCCAACTGGCGGCGCGACCCGAAAGTCGCCATCTCGGTCGTGGATCGCGAGGACGACTGGCGCTTCCTCATCATCCGCGGCCGGGTGGTGGAGGTCCGGCCCGACGAGGGGCTGGCCTTCATCGACAAGATGTCCATGCGCTACACCGGCCAGCCATACCGCATGCGCGATCGGCCGCGCGAGATATTCGTGATCGAGCCGGATCACGTCCGCGCTTCGCGGGGCCGGCGCTAGGACCCGTTCGCTATTCGCAGCCGATGCCGTCGCCGTCGCTGTCAAGCCCGAACTCGTCGTACCCAACCACTTGGATGGGACCGCTAACGTAATTCGGACCATTTCCTGAACCACCGGCACAGTCATAGTCACCAATGCCCGGAATCAGGCAGACCCCCGCGTATGAGGGATGGCAACTGGTCGCTGGCGGGGGAGGCGGAGGCGGCGCAGGCGGCGCTACTGGGGCGGGCGTCGGGACTGGGGTCGGCGGAGGGGTGGGGACCGGGGTAGGAGCCGGGCCCCACAAGCCACGGTCGTTATTGCGCGCTTCCTGCTCAGCGTCTCTGAACAACCCCTGGTAGCGGATGTCCGGCTGGAAGGTAGCGCTATTGGCGAAGCCAAGCCTTACCAGCTCGTCGTTGACGAGCAGCCAGGTGCTGCCCTGCTGGAGCCAAACGTAGCGCAGGAGGCGGTCAAATCGGTCTGTTTCGGAGACATCTTTCTCAAGGAAGACGGTCTGGCTCCCTACGAGGGCTGCGTTGGCTGCAGAAGCTTCGGGACCCATCCACTCGACAGGCACGGTTGGGTGGACAGTCTCCGGTGCATCGATCCCGATGTAGCGGACAATGAATACCAAGCCGTCGATCTCCACCTTGATCGTGTCGCCGTCAACCACCTCGACGACTTGGCCGGCAGTCGTTTCGCCTATGGGCGCTCGTCCAATTTCAACGGTGGGCTCGGGTGTGGGGCTCTGGGTGGCAACTGGGGAGACGTCGGCTACGGTGGGGAACGGCGTCGCAGCTGGCGTTGCCGGAGGATTCTCAGCCCTGCCCGCGACGGAACTTATCCCGATCAGCAGAACGAAGGCGGCTCCACCTAGGATCGATGCCTTCTGCCGCCGCGACCGTCGCTGCCACCAGGCACGGGGCGCACCCACGCTGGGCTCGTTGGGGTGGATCCTCACGTCGTTCTCCCTAGGCCGACTCGGCCAGTCAATACGAAAGCGAAGTTCGCTCGTGACCGACTTCGTTCGAAGGTCAGGAGATCAGACGGTTCGCAGCCTCGCAGCCGTTGATAGAGATCATAGAGCAGATCGCTCGTGATAGATATGTGTCTACTTTGTGCCAGGTTACCCGGGGAAGGAAAGGCCACGGCCCTGGTCCGGCTGAGCCTTGCCGGACGGACCGTGGCAGGTAAAGGTTGTTACAGAGTTACGCGTAGACAGGGCTGGCGCTCAGGAACGCCAGGTCGCCCACGTAACTCGTCACCAGACGAACTCGGTCGGAGACGTTCTGCTTGACCCAGCTTGACGCCAGGTGGACAGACTTCTCAGCCTGATCGCGGGTCTCCCAGATCGTGATCGAGCAGACCTTGCGGTTGCCGAGATCGGCGACTCCATACTCGATGAAGCCTGGCTCCTTTGAGAAGATCGGCAGCATGCCGCCCTTGGCCAGATCGGCCAGCTCCTGGAAGCTGCCCTTGGTCAGGTCGTAAATGGCGAAGCGAATGTGTCTCTGCATTTTCTTCTCCTATCTGTAGAACACCTATTCTACCTGAATCGCTCGTGCTAGGCTAGTGACAGGTTTGTATCGAGCTGGTAAGAGAGGTTTCAAGTGCCCAGAGTCGAATTTGAAGCCGATACCGAGGAAGAGCTCGTCTCCCTGGTCTGGCGCTGGGTGATGGGACCCCGGCGCGAGGGGGAGCACGCCGTGGCTTCGGATGCAGCCGATGAGGTGGAGCTGCGCCGCAGTCAGCTGGCGGTCGTGCTGCGCACCATCCGAGGCTTGGACAGCCGTCGCTTCGTGCGCGAGGTCGCCCAGCTATCGCTCGGTGATGGAGCCCTAGTGCTGGACGAAGCGCTGCGGCAGCGATATGGAAAGCGCACCGGCACCGCGTTCGCCGGGATCGTGGCCGGCCCGAACAAGGTCATGCGGCGCATCGCCAGGCGGGACCTGCTGACCTGGGATCCCGCCGCGGGGGGCTATCGCATGCATCCAGCCGATGCCGAGATCGTGCTGGAGACCTGGTCCCAGGCCTAGCTCACCGGGCTTCCCGCCACTGGACCGATACGACCTCGACCTGGTCCTTGATCCCCTTCAGGGTGACGGACCGCGCCTCGGAGATCGGTTCCGGAACCTCGCCGGCAGCCTCGAGGGTCTCCCGAGTGACGAGGATCTCGTCCCGCGCAGCGAGGGCCCCCACGCGCGCGGCCGCGTGGACGCCCTTGCCCCGGTAGATCACGCCGCTGCGGGTGGCCTCAGCCGTATGGAGTCCAATCCGCACCCACGGGGCAAATCCGTGCTCTCGCCGATGCTTCGTCAATGTGCGCTGGATGTCCACGGCGCCCTCGACAGCGGCGCGCGCATTCTCGAATGCTACGAAGAAGCCATCGCCGGTATGGGTGATTTCCTCCCCGCCGTGGCGGGCGAACAGCGAGCGCAGTGTTGCGTCATGCCATTGGACCAGCTCTTCCCAAGCCTGATCACCGATCGCCTCGACGAGGTCGGTGGAGCTGACCATGTCGGTGAACATGAAGGTCCTGACCCCTCGTGCACTGGTGGGCGCGCGATGGGTGGTGTCCGGGCTGCCCACCAGCGCCTTGACGCGCCGCAGTTCGGGGACGGCACCCAGCCGCTCGAAGGTCGACCTGGCCGCTTCCAGTTCGGCTAGGGCGGCCGTCTCGTCTCCAACTGCCCGATACGCCTCGGCCAGCTGAGCCCGGACCCGGGCGCCTTCGTAGGGAGCCCCGACCGTCTGCCACAGTCGCCGGGCGCGTGTCAGGTGATCGACCGCCGCCATCGCGTCTCCTGAGGCCAGCAGGACCGCTCCGCGCGCGCCGGCTGCGGCGGCCCGCAGAGCCGTTGAGCCGAACTGTGCGGCGGTGGTCTCCAGCTCTGTGGCTGCGGCAGCCGCGGTCTCGTGGTCCCCGACCGCCAGTGCGATCTCGACCTGGGCCGGCAGGAGATGACCACGCCCCAACTCGTCCCTGCCGCTGTCCCCGCTCAGGAACGTCGGCTCGTCAGATCCCGACAACGCCCGCCTGATCGAGCTCGTCGCCCCCGCCAGATCGCCCTGCGCCAGCCGAAGCAGGGCGAGGCCGGGCTCCGGATCTCGCCCGACTTCCGCGGCGCGCTGGAAGGCTTCTTCAGCCGCGGCGAAGTCGCCCATCCGGGCCCGGACCTCGCCTACCTCGTAATAGCCCCAGCCCGCGGCGATCAGGAAGTGGAAGCGTTCCAGCTCAGCGCACGCCTGGCGGGCCTCCTTCTCCGCCTCCGGCCAGTCTCCGCGGATCCGCATGATCTCAGCCCGATGTACCCGGCAGAGGCCCGGGAAGCCGCCGATCCGCTGGCGGCGCATGACGCGATCGGCTTCCTCGGTCCATTCCGCAGCACGCTGCCAGTCGGCCAGGTCGCGGCAGGCGTCCATCGTGCTGCAGTACACATTGGCAGTGGCCAAGGCCTGCAACTCGCCTCCCACCACCGCCACCGTAGACTGGTCGATGAGCGCCAGACCCTTGGCGACCTCCCCCTTCCTCACGAGCCCTCGACCCCTCAGGTTGAGCGCCAGCGCCTCCACATTGCGATCCCCGAACGACCTGGCCACTTCCATCGCCCGCTCGGCATGCTGCAGGCCCTCGTCGAGGTCGCCGCGGACGATCGAGGCGAAGGCCTTGAAAACCGCCAGGTAGCCATGCTCAACCGACTCCGGCTCTCCTTCGAGCAGTTGCTCTGCCCGGCTCATCCAGCCGGCAGCGATGGGTAGGGCCAGCCGCTGCATGGCCAAGTCACCAATTTGGAGGGCCACCCATGCAGCCTTGGCACGCGTGCCCTCCTCGAGGTACGCGGCGTACGCGCGCTCGAGCGCCTCCAATCGTTCGTCGGGATGACCGGTCCACAGGCTTGCCTCACTCAACAGCTCGAGGTCGGATGCAGAAAGGCGCTCAGCCTTCTCGGCGTCGAGGAACAGGTCGCGGGCTTCCTCCCAGGCATGGCGGCCCATGGCCTCCCTGGCCGACGGAAGAGCCGATCGCGTCGCCTGGCTCATGTGCCTGCCTGCGCTCCCTGTGCGTGTGGGCGGAAACGATACGCCTTGCGCCGACTGAAGCCTACGACCGGACCCAAGCCATTAGTCGGCCCGGCCCCACAGGTCGCCGACGGTGTCCAGGCGCATGCCCTCAGGTCAATCTCGAAACGCGGTCATTCGGCCGGTGTCACTCGGCGGCCATCAGCTCGCGCGAGAGGTCAAGGGCGATGGCGTGCGCCTCGCCGACCAGCTCGTGGAACCGGTCGGTGGTGACCCGGCCCTGTTCCTCCGTTTCGGCATTGCCATTCCACGGATGGAAGACCAGGTCGTACAGGCTTCCGGCGGAGCCGAACGCGGCCAGGAAGTGGTCCAAGCCCCACCCGTCTCGGGCACGGACGGCCCGGGCATCGGCTTCGATCCACTCCGCCCAGTGCTCCTCCCCGTGGTCGCGCAGGAGGACGGTGAGCTCGTCCATGAGGTTGGCCAGGTGGTCGACGCTGTGGGCCATTGAGGCCATCTTGCCCGGCTG
>JBIOTW010000062.1:0-33959 GCA_044866355.1 Candidatus Limnocylindria bacterium
GGTGGCGCCCGTCGGCAGATTCTCGAGCGGGCTTGCGCCCGCGCGGAAGTTTTCGGCTACTCCTCCGGGACGTTCAGGAACTGGGCGAAGAACCCAGCGAAGTACTCGAACGATGCGGTGCGTCCGATGTGCAGCGGATGTGCCATATCCCACTGCACTGCGTAGGACAGGACCACGTCGTTGGCGTCGAAGTGAGCACCGTTGTGGTACGTCACGCCGGCGCGCAGGTTGCACGTGAACGAGGTCGCGTCTTCGTTGCCGACGCACTCCTCCGCCAGGGCCGGGATCGGGGCGACGCCGCCGACCTCGTAGACGTAGAGCGGCTCGGTGACCTGCTCGCAGAGGCGAAGGGTCTCACCGTCCGTCTCGTCGGCGCAGTACAGCGCGATCGGTTCGGCGTTCTGCATCCAGACCATCTGGTTGTCAGACGGCGTCACGTGCGCGAACGACTCGTTGCCCAATGGGGAGGCATGCGCCCCCTCGACGTCCGCCAGCCACGCCGTGGCCGAGGCTCCGTGGGAAATCGGAACCATGGGAACGGTCTCCTTGATCGCGTTGTTGGCCTCCACGTAGGCGGCGCGACGCACTTCGGTGTCGAGCGTGGTGGCAGCCGTGGTGAGCGGCTCGGTCACCGACGGGTCGATGGTCCCGAACTGGAGGTTGGCGGGGTTGTTGAAGTGGAAGTCCAGGAAGTTGGTCGGATCGGGGTAGTCGGCGCCCCAACCCAGCAGGTAGAGGCCAGTCAGCAGACCGTCGCCCGAGTTGTCGAGGAACGTCCCCGACTCCTGGACCTCGATCGTGATGTCGATGTTCAGGTTGGCCTTGAGCTGGGCCTGGATGTCCTGGGCCACGACGTTCGGGTCGGGCAGGTAGCCACGAACCACGTCGCGGTAGTTCAGGACGGTCGAGAAGCCGTTGGGCAGGCCCGCATCGGCGAGCAGCGCCTGGGCGGCCTCGACGTCGAACTCGTACCACTCGTCGCCCTCACAGCCGAGCGGGATGGCGCACGGGGTGAAGTGCGAGGCGGTTTCCGAGCCTGGTGGGTAGAACTGGTCGACGATCCGCTGCCGGTCGATGCCCATGGCGATCGCCTGGCGAACGCGGACATCGTCCCACGGCTCGTAGGTGTTGGTGAAGCCGACGTAGAACGTGTTCAGCGCGTCGCGGGTGATCAGCTGCAAGCTCGGATCACCTTCAATGGTGGCGAAGTCGTTGGGGGCAGGGTTGTCGATGCCGTCCACCGTCCCGGCCTGCAGTTCGAGCAGGCGGGCGGCCGACTCGGTGCTCCAGCGGAAGACAAGCTGGTCGGCGCCGACGTTCTCACCCCAGTAGTCGGGGTTCTTGTCCAACACAAGCTGGATCCCCCGCTGCCAATCGGTCAGCATGTAGGGGCCAGTCCCGTTGGGAGCCGCCAAGATGAGGTGGTTCTCCATGTTGTTCTCGAGATCGGCCGTGTCGCTGATCGCGAACGCGGTGAACGCGATCTTGGACAGGAAGGCCGGGTCGGAGTAGCACAGGGTGAACTCGACCGTCAGCTCATCCAGGGCCTTGATCTCGGAGAACTCTCCGCCGTATGCGCAGTCGGCGGGACCGCCTTCGGGGTACGACAGCGGCGAGAAGGGCGCCATGCTCTCGGCCGGAGCCTCCGACGCCGCTGGCGTCTCGGACGCCGTGGGCTGACACGCGGCCAGCACCAGCCCGAGCACTACGAACAGGGGGAAGACTTTTCGCATCCAGGTAACCCTCCGCTTCCTCGTTGATCCGAACAGGGTGTGGGCGATGGGCGGGCCCGCGGGCCAGCCGAGTCGCATCAGCATATCAGCGCGGCCAAATCCAGGACCGGTGGCATCCTCCTTTACGCCGGCGGTTCTCCGCCGGATTCACGCGTTGCGTTCAAGCCGTGGCGGCGGCCGCGGTGCCCGCCGCTGGCTCTGGCTTCTCGGCCATGTGCGCCACGCCCACGTCGCTGCGCAGCGCGTCTTCCGCGAAGTGGCAGGCCGCATAGTGCTCGGGCCGCACCGCCGCCAGCGGCGGTTCCTCGGTTCGGCACACCTCGGGTCGCCCCAGCCGCTCATACAGCCAGCACCGGGTGTGGAACCGGCAGCCGGGCGGCGGGTTGACCGGGGACGGGACGTCGCCGGTGAGGATGACCCGCTTCCGCTTGCGCTCGGTCTTGGGGTCCGGGATGGGGACGGCCGACAGCAGGGCGCGGGTGTACGGGTGTCCAGGACCGGCGTACAGGATGTCCGGCGGACCCACCTCCACCAGCTTGCCGAGGTACATGACCCCCACCCGGTCGCTGATGTGGCGCACCACGGACAGGTCGTGGGCGATGAACAGGTAGGTGAGGCCGAATCGCTCGCGGAGCTCGACCAGGAGGTTGAGGACCTGGGCCTGGATCGAGACGTCCAGGGCGCTGATGGGCTCATCGCAGACGATGAACTCCGGCTCGACGGCCAGGGCTCGGGCCACGCCGATGCGCTGTCGCTGGCCGCCCGAGAACTCGTGGGGGTATCGGTTGCGATAGTTCGGGTTGAGGCCAACGAGCTGAAGCAGCTCCGACACCCGGTCCTGGCGCGAGCTCTTGCTGCCCAGGTTATGGGTATCCAGCGGTTCGCCGATGATGGACGCCACCGTCATCCGCGGGTTCAGCGACGAATACGGGTCCTGGAAGATGATCTGCATCCGGCGTCGCGCGAGCCGGAGCTCCTCTCGCGAGAGGCTCATCAGGTCGCGCCCGTCGAACTTGACGACGCCGCCGGTGGGGTTGCGAAGACGGATCACCGCGCGCCCGGTCGTGCTCTTTCCGCACCCCGATTCGCCGACCAGGCCGAACGTCTCCCCGCGACGGATCTCGAAGGTGATGTCGTCCACCGCGCGGACGTCACCACTGCGGCGCTGGAGGAGGCCGGCGTAGATCGGGAAATAGACCATCAGCCCGTCGGCCTCGACCAGCGGGCCTGCCCCGTTGCCGCCCGCCGGACCGCTCCCCGCCGGACCGGTCATGGGATCCATCCCCCGGGCTCCGTCCCGAAGCAGCGCGCCTGGTGGCCCTCGCCCTCGCGCGGGGTCAAGTTCGGCTCCTCCACCCGACAGCGGTCCTGGGCGTACAGGCAGCGGGGCGAGAAGCGGCACTCCGGCTTGGGATCGATGAGGTCCGGCGGGAGGCCCTCGATGGTGCGCAGCCTGGTCGATCGGGACTCGGTCAGGCGCGGCAGCGAGTCGAGCAGACCCCACGCGTATGGGTGGCGGGAGTGCTCGAAGACGTCATCCACCACCCCGGTCTCGACGATGCGCCCCGCGTACATGACGTTCACGCGGTGACACATCCCGGCCGCGATTCCCAGGTCGTGGGTGATCAGGATGACGGCCGTCCCGAACTCGTCGGACAGCGAGCGGATGAGGTCCAGGATCTGGGCCTGGATGGTCACGTCCAGGGCGGTGGTTGGCTCGTCGGCGAGCAGCAGCATGGGGTCGCAGGCGAGGGCGATGGCGATCATGACCCGTTGCCGCATCCCGCCCGAGAACTGGTGGGGGTAGTCCCCCATCCGGTCGCGGGCGCGAGGGATGCCGACCTTGGACAGCAGCTCGATGGCCCGGTCGGCGGCGGAACTGCGGGACAGGCCCAGGTGCGTGCGCGCCGACTCCGAGATCTGGAAGCCAATCGGCAGGGTCGGGTTGAGGCTGGTCATCGGGTCCTGGAAGATGAACCCGATCTTCCGCCCGCGCAGGCGGCGCATCTCGGAGCGAGACAGCTTCAGGATGTCGATGCCGTCGAAGATGATCTGCCCGTCGACGATCTGGCCAGGCGGGTCTGGCACGAGCCGGACCAGGGATAGCGCGGTGACGCTCTTGCCGCAGCCCGACTCCCCGACCAGTCCTAGCGTCTCCCCGTAGTCGACGTCGAAGCTGACCTCGTCCACGGCGTGGACCACCCCATCCCGGGTGAAGAACTGGGTCGAAAGGTTCCGGACCTCCAGCAGCTTGCGGGCGTGGGGGCGGTTGTCCGCCAGCCGCTCGGCGAGGCGCCGCCCTTCCTCGGTCGTGATCTCGACCGAGTCCGGAAGCTCCTGAACCGCTTCGCCGTCGGGCGGGGCCTGTGGGTCGCTGACGGTCAACCTATTGCTTCCCCTTCAGCTTGGGGTCGAGCGCATCACGGAGGCCGTCTCCCAGGAAGGTGAAGCTGATGAGCGCCACCGCGATCGCGATGGCCGGGAAGAGGACGAGGTGCGGGAAGGATCGAATGAACGACTGGCCGTCGGCGACCAGGCTCCCCCAACTGGCACGCGGCGCCTGCACGCCGATGCCGATGAACGCCAGTGTAGCCTCGGCCAGGATCGCGGCCGGGATGCCGAGGGTCACCGCCACGATGATGGGTCCCAGCGCGTTGGGGAGGAGGTGGCGGGTCACGATCCGTCTGTCTGAGACGCCAATGGCACGCGCGGCCTCGACGAACTCGGTCTCCTTGAGGCTCAGCAGCTGGCCGCGCACCAGCCGGGCCATGGTCACCCAGCTGGTCAGGCCGATGGCCACGAAGACCAGCAACAGCCCGTCCAACGCCCGGCCGAAGAACGTCTCGCGGAAGGCGACCCCCAGCAGGATGATGAACAGCAGGTCCGGGTACGCGTACACGATGTCGGTGATCCGCATCAGGAAGGTGTCGACCCGTCCACCGAACCAGGCCGCGGCGGCTCCGATCGGAATGCCGATCAGCAGGACCACGGCCTGGACCACGAGCGCCACGGACATGCTGATCCGCGCCCCGTCCATGAGCCGGCTCAGCAGGTCACGGCCGAGCTCATCGGTGCCCAGCACGTGCAGACCGACGACTCCTTCGATCTGCTGCATGGGCTCAAGCGGGCGGTTGCGGTTGGCGACCACCGCCGCCAGATCCTGGTTGAAGTACTCCCACGGGGTGAGGAAGCCGCCGAAGACCGCGATGAACAGCAGGAAGATGACCAGGACGCCGCCCACGATGGCGAGCCGGTTGCGCAGCAGGCGCCGAAAGGCGTCACCCCACAGGCCGGCACTGCGCCGGACCTCGATGGTCCTCCCGGCCTCGAAGGCTCCTGTCTGCTGGGTCATGCACGCGCTCCTCGGGGTCTAGCTGTACCGGATCCTCGGGTCGATGTAGGCGTACAGGACGTCCACCACCAAGTTCAGGGTGGCGATGGCCACCGCGTAGAACATCGTCATGGCCATGATCATGCCGTAGTCGCGGCGGGTGATGCTGGTCACGTACTCGCGGCCAATGCCCGGCACGCTGAAGATGAACTCGATGATGAACGACCCGGTGATCAGGAACGCCAGCACCGGACCGAGGATGGTCACCACCGGGATCAGCGCGTTGCGCACCATGTGGACGATGACCACTGTCCGCTGGCGGATGCCCTTGCTATGCGCCGTCCGCACGTAGTCGCGCCGGGTGACCTCCAGCATGGAGGCCCGCGTGTAGCGCGCGACCTGCGCGATCGGGAACAGGGACAGAGCGATGATGGGCAGGATCCAGGCCGTCGGATCGGTATCCCATTTGAGCGCGTTGGTGGGTAACCAGCCCAGGACCACCCCGAAGATGACGATGAGCAGGATCGACGACACGAAGGTGGGAGTCGAGATGCCGAGGACCGAGATGAAGGTGGCGGTGTAGTCGGGCAGCTTGTTGTGGCCCAGGGCGGCGATGATCCCCAGCGGCAGGCCGATCGCCACCGCCAGGAGGAAGGCCATCACCCCCAGCTGCATGGTGGTCAGGATCCCGTCGCCCAGGATCTGAGTGATCGGCCGATCGAGGTACTTGAAGGATTGGCCCAGGTCTCCGGCCAGGATGCCGCCGCAGCACTCCGCGACGCCGTCATGGATCCTCATCGGGCCGACCCAGTTCAGGTACTGGACGAGGACCGGTTCGTCCAGGTTGTACTTGTCGTTCAGCAGCCTGATGGTCGCAGGAGGGTATCGCTTCTCCCGATCCCAGGGGCCCCCGGGGACGCTGTGCATCAAGGCGAACGTGATCACCGACACGAAGAACAGGACGGGGATGATCCAGATCACCCGTCGAACGATGTAGGTCAGCACGTGCCTCTCCGTTGTCTGCGCTGTCCGTCCGATGACGGCCACGGCCTCCGAAGGGTAATCCCTCAGCCGCCGTGGCCGTCGGGCGGGCCGGTGGCCCGGCCCGCCCGACGTTCAGCTCAGCTCATAGCCTCGCGCGATCAGTGCGGCGCGATGGTTGCCCAAGCGTAGAACAGCTCGCCGGTGCTGCTGTCCTGCGACGTGGCAGTCAGGTTCTGAAGCCACGGCTTGATCAGCGTGAACCGGGAAGCGAAGCGAAGGACGAGCATGGGCGAATCGGCCATGATCAGCTCCTGCGCCTGGTTGTACAGCGGAATCTGGTCTTCCAGATCCGGGGTGACAGCCGCCTGGGCCATCAGTGCATCGGCCTCTTCGTTGCAGTAGCCGGTGTTGTTGTTCCCGCTATCGCAGCCGGCGAGGTCGTACAGGAAGTTGTGGGGATGCGGGAAGTCCGCGCCCCACCCAAGCCGGAAGATGTCGAACGGATCCTCGCTCAACCGGTCGAGGTAGGTGCCCCACTCGAGGCCAACGGCCTCGACGGTGACCCCGAACGCGTCGTTCCACTGCTGCTGCAGGTACTCGACCTTGTTCTCGTGGTTGGCGTCCGTGTTGTACCCGATCTGCAACTGCAGGTCGGCGGCCGTGATGCCAAGCTCGTCCAGGGCGGCCGCAAAGTCGGCCTGGGCCTGCTCGACGTCGTACGGGATGGGATCGAAACCTTCAACGTGGCCGGGCATGCCCGGAGGCACGATCTGGTTGGCGACCGTCCCGATGCCGGCGAAGGCAACCTGGATCATGGTCTCCTTGTCAACCGCCTCATGGAACGCCCGACGCAGGAGGACGGATCGGGCGAATGGCCCATTCGGATCCACCAGGTCGAAGCCCATGTAGTAGATCGACAGGATGTCACCGCGCAAGACCTGCGCGCTGAGATCCGGATCGTCCTCGATCCGAGCCACTTCCTGCGACGGCACGACGCCGATGTCGAGCTCGTCGGCCTCATAGGCCGCCAAGCCCGCAGTCGGGTCGGCGATCATCGCCATCTCGATCCGCTCGATGGTGGCCGGTTCGCCCGCCCAGCTCGTGTTCGGCTCAAGGACGATAGACGCGTTGTGCTCCCACGAGACCAGCTGCATCGGGCCCGAAGAGACATACCCCTCGGCCTCGGTGAAGACAAAGTCCTCGCGAAGCGGGACCGTCACCCACAGGGTGGCGACGTACGGGAAGAAGGCGGCCGGCTCGGACAGGTGCACGACGAACGTGCTGTCATCCGGTGCCTCGACTCCGAAGGTTTCGAGCATGGCATCGATGTCATCGACCTCGGGATCTGCCCCGAGCAGCTCAGCGCCGCCCTCGACGTACGAGAGGACGTACGAATAGCCGGCCGCATTGCGCGGGTCGATGAGTCGCTTCCAGCTGTAGACGAAGTCAGCGGCCACGATCGGTGAGCCATCGCTATAGGCGATGCCGTCGTGGAGGGTGAACGTGACCGTCAGTCCGTCCGCGCTGATCTCCCAGCTGGCGAGGCCTTCGACGATGTTCAGGTCCGCGTCGAAGTAGGCCAACGGATGCGTGATCGACCGCAGCACCTGGATGGACTGGCTGTCGGTCGCCTGGTTCGGATCGAGCGTCGGCGGCTCACCGCCAAGGTCGACGCGCAGAACCTGCGGCGGGAGCTCGACACTCGGCTCCGCCGCCCCGCTCTCGCCGGGGGAGGTCGTTGCGGACTGCTGGCAGGCCGCGAGGAGAAGCATGAGCGCCATTGAAACGCCCATTGTCTTCTTAAACCACATACACCTTTCCTTTCGCCTGAATGGCGTTTGATGGAAGTTCTGCCGCGGGAAAGCGGCGTTCGGTTCGATCACCATGTGCCCGCGTTCGAGACACGGCGACGTTCAGCGATCGTCGCTCGGCTGGCCCTCCTTCCCTAACCGTGCGTAGCTAGACCGGGGCACCCGGGCATGACGCCGTTGGGCGGCGCCCGCGGCAAGCCGGCCAATCATGGCCCGTGGCGGCGGTCGTCGTCAAGAAAATGTCAACAACGCGCACGGCGACGGCCGGACGCCCGGTTCCACTTTGACTACCCGATTAAACCTCCCGGGGTTCACGCTCGCCCGAGCGTGAAGCCTGGGCTGAGTCCCGCGCGGCGATCAGGGGATGACGGCCCACGCCGTGGCGTGGTCGATCCGGTCGGTGCTGATCCCGCCGCCACTCAGCGTGAAGGCGCGCTGCTCGCCCGGCGCCAGCGGATCGCCCACCGCGGCGGAGACGACCGAGCCGATGAACGTCTCGTCGGCCGCGAAGAAGGCGATGCCAACCATCGGCGGATGGTTGCGCTGCGCCTGCTGCTCTTCGACCAGGGTGCCCTGAGCCGTGACCTGGCCGTCCTCGTTCACGACCCACGTCAGGTCGGTCACGCCGAGCGGGATCCCGGGGACGTCGTCCATCCCGCGGGTTGGGCAGTACTTGATGTGGGCCACCAGGTCGGCCGGCGTGCCTGATCCGCTGATGGGTTGCCCGCCCATCACGTACGCCGCGGTCGTTCCGGCTGGCACGATCGCGGGGCTGGGGAAGAACCGGCCGGCCCGGGTGTAGACCGCGTTGCCGCCCTCGGCCCACTCCAGCCGCACGACGGGCTCGTACAGCTGCTGCGGCTCGTAGTCGTACAGCGTGTTGATGAAGGTCACCGGGTCCTCCCCGATGTTGCGCAGCTCGAAGTACATCGACACCAGGCCGTGCGCCATGTGGACGTGCTGGATCATCTCGCCGCGAAACGGCTGGACCGGCCCCGGGCGCGGCCCGACCTCGTAGGTCAGGGTCACGGCGGCCGGGTCAGGGCTCCCGCCTGACGGGCCATTGCTGGTGGTCGGTCCTGCGCTCGGATTCGGTGAGCCGGTACCCGAGGACGTGCAGGCGGCCACAACCAGGAGCGTGACGAGGGCGATGCCGGAGCTGCCCCGCCAGCGGGGCGGGGTCACCGAGCCGGGCCGCTGGCCGGGTAGGAGCGAGCCACGAGCTGCTCGCCGGGGTCGGTGGCCGCCAGCCGCCCCGTCGGCGGCGCGGACGGGGGTGGCGGTGTCACGTAGCGGAGCCACCCGTGGCCCCGATACGGATCGACCGGGTCGTTGACGGCCGCCTCCTGGAAGTTCTGCCACGTGGGCAGGCTGCCGAGCTCGGGCCGGACCTGGAACGGCGAGATGCCGCCCACCGGCGCGAGCAGGGCGAGCAGGAGAACCGCCATGGCTGCGACCGGGGCCAGGCGCAGGCCCGGCAGCAGGCGGCTGCGCCAGGTCGGCGGCTCCGGCTCCAGCGCTCGACGCCGGATTTCGAGCCACGCGCCCGGCGAGGCCGCATGCCCGTCGACCCGTGCCGCGAGCGCGCGCCGCAGCCGATGGACCAGCTCGCGATCGAGCCCCACCTGCTCGCGGCAGGCCAGGCACAGCTCGAGGTGGTCGAGGTGA
Organism: Candidatus Limnocylindria bacterium; assembly: GCA_044866355.1. Classification (GTDB taxonomy): domain Bacteria; phylum Chloroflexota; class Limnocylindria; order QHBO01; family QHBO01; genus DASTEQ01. Next base: position 9,528 of record JBIOTW010000062.1, read on the forward strand.
GGAGCGGAGCGCGCGTCGAGCTCCCCGAAGCGGAAGAACTCGATGAGCTCGCGGGCGACCCGCTGGCAGTCCACGGTCATGGCCTGGGCTCGTCCGCCAGGCGCGCGCGGCGCGGGAGCCCGGCGCGGCGTTCGACCGGCAGCAGGACGCGCAACGCGCGGAGGGCGTAGTGGATGCGCGACTTCATGGTGCCCACCTGGCAGCCGGCGATCTCGGCCGCCTCCGCCAGGCTGTAGCCATGCAGGTAGTACAGGATGATCGCGGTCTGCTGCTTGGGAGGCAGAGCGTCGATGCCGCGCTGCAGGACATCCACGATCTCGCGGGACTCGACCACCTGGTCGGGACGGGCCGAGAGGTCGGGGGCGAGGTTCCCGATGAGGTCCGTCAGCGGCTCGAGCGGGGCGCGTCGCCGCGAAAGCCGGCTGTAGCACAGGTTGGTGCACACGCGCTGGAGCCAGGGAAGAGGCGAGACCTCGGTCCGCAGCCGGTGGCGCACGCGGTAGGCCTTGACGAACACGTCCTGGAGGATTTCCTCGGCCAGGAACGGATCGCGGGTGATCGCCAGCGCCGTGAGGTACACCGGGCGCTGGTAGGTCTGGAAGAACTCTTCAAACGCCTGCAGGTCCCCCGACTGCATTCGCTCGACGAGGCCTGTCTCGATAGGTTGGACCACTCCCACCCCGAACTGATCCTTGCGCGGATCGGTAGAGATACTACTCGCTCACCTGGGGGGTGGTTCGATCGTTGTCCGGGAAGGACCACCGCAGATCGGGCTGTCGCGCGGCGCCGGCCTCGTCCAGGCGACCGACCGGCGTGGTGGTCGGCGCGCGGCGAACGGCTTCCGGATCGCTCGCCGATCGGTCCGCGATGTCGCGCATGACCCCCACGAAGCGGTCGAGCGTCTCGCGGGTTTCGGTCTCGGTGGGCTCGATCATGAGCGCCTCCTCGACGATGAGCGGGAAGTAGATCGTCGGCGGGTGGATGCCCTCGTCCAGGATGGCCTTGGCGATGTCCAGCGCGCTCACCCCGTGGTCGCGCTTCTGGCGCCGCGCACTGAACACGACCTCGTGCTTGCAGATGCGGTCGAACGGCAGCGCGTACGCATCGTGGAGCTGGACCCGAACGTAGTTGGCGGCCAGCACCGCGTCGTCGGTGACCTGGCGCAGGCCGGCATCCCCGTTGGCCCGAATGTAGGCGTAGGCCCGCAGATGCATCCCGAAGTTGCCGCCGAAGGTCCGGACCTGACCGATGGCGGTGGGCCGGCTGCCCACCGCCTCCAGCGCGAACCGGGCGCCCGGCGTCGAGCGGCCCGACCAGGCGTTGGCGAGCACGGTCGCCGGATCGCCCTCCACCAGCAGCGGCAGCGGCGCCGGCAGGAAGGGTGCCAGTCGTGCGCTGACCCCGATCGGGCCGGCGCCTGGACCTCCACCGCCGTGCGGGGTGCTGAAGGTCTTGTGCAGGTTGAAGTGCATGATGTCGAACCCCGCCTCGCCGGCCCGGAAGCGGCCCAGGATGGCGTTCAGATTGGCCCCGTCCATGTACGCGACGGCGCCCGCCGCTTTGACGGCGCGCAGCACCTCGTCGATCTGGTCCTCGAAGATGCCCAGGGTGCTGGGGTTGGTGATCATGAGGGCCGCCGTGTCGGGGCCCAACGCGGCACGGAGGGCGTCCAGGTCGATGCCGCCCCGGGCGTTGGACGGCACGGTCCGGGTCGTGAAGCCGACCATGGTGGCGGTGGCCGGATTGGTGCCGTGGGCGCTGTCCGGCACCAGGACAACGTGGCGCTGGTCGCCCTCCCCGCGTGAGCGATGGAAGGCCCGGGTCATGAGCATGCCGGTCAGCTCCCCGTGAGCCCCCGCCGCGGGCTGGAGGCTGATCGCCGCGAATCCGCCGATCTCGCGCAGGAGCTCCGCCAGCAGCCATTGGAGCTCCAGGCTCCCCTGGCTCACCGGGCCAGGATCGAGCGGGTGCGAACCGGCCAGCCCGGGCAAGCGCGCGGCCCACTCGTTCAGCTTGGGGTTGTACTTCATCGTGCACGACCCGAGCGGATAGAAGTCGATGTCGATGGCATGGTTCAGGCGGCTGAGGCGGTTGAAGTGGCGGACGAGCTCCAGCTCGCTGATCTCGGGAAGGCGGGGTGACGTCGAGCGGCGCGAGGATTCGGGGATTGCCGGCTGCGATGCCGCGGCCGCGCGCGCCGCATCCGAGGGCGCGGGGAATCGGACCGCGCGGCGCCCGGGCTGCGACCGCTCGAAGAGCGTGGGCTCCACCACGCGCAGGCGCTCCCCGGCCGGCGGGGAGTGGAACGCCGCGCCTCGGCCCGACGCGTCGGTGAGGGGCCGCTCCCCGACCGCGCTCATTTCGTCGCCTCCAGGGCGGCGGCCAGCCGCGCAACGTCCTCGTCGGTCGTGAGCTCGGTGGCAGCCAGCAGCAGCGTGTCCGGCAGCTCCCGGTATTCGGCCTCGAGGACCAGCCCGGCGAGGATGCCGTGCTCGACCAGGTCGGCGTGTCGCGAGGCAGCGTTGGGTATGCGCAGCGCGACCTCGCTGAAGTACGGCGCCGAGAACCGGCGCTCGGCCAGTCCGGCGTCCTCGAGGGTCGCGACCAGGTGCCGGGCCTGGATCGTCGAGCGCTCGGCCGCCTCGCGCAGCCCCTCGGGGCCAACCGCCGACAGGTAGGCCGTCGCGGCCAGCGCGCACAGCGCCTGGTTGGTGCAGATGTTGCTGGCCGCCCGCTCACGCCGGATGTGCTGCTCGCGCGCCTGGAGGGTGAGCACGTAGCCCCGCCGTCCGGCGGCGTCCCGGGTCGCTCCCACCAGCCGGCCGGGCAGTTGGCGGACGGCGCTCATGCGGGCCGCCATCAGCCCCAGGTACGGACCCCCGAATGAGAGAGGGATCCCCAGCGGCTGGCCTTCGGCCGTGACGATGTCCGCGCCGTACTGGCCCGGGGCCTCGAGCATGGCCAGACTGACCGGGTCCACCAGGGTCACGAACTGGGCGCCGACCGCGTGGCCCGCCTCTCCCAGGTCCGACATCGGTTCAATGGCGCCAAAGAAGTTCGGCTGCTGCACCACCAGGCAGGCGACGTCGTCGCCGACCAGGCGACGCACGGCCTCGACATCGGTCAGTCCGGAGCCGCCCTCACCCAGATCGGCTGGGATCTCCACCACCTCGATGCCCGGCCCGGAGCAGTACGTCTCGAGCACGCGGCGGACCTGCGGATGCACGGCGCGGGAGATCGCCATCCGATGCCGGCCGGTCAGGCGGCAGGCCATCAGCGCGCCCTCGGCAGTCGCCGTCGCGCCGTCGTAGTGGCTGGCGCTGGCCACTTCCATCCCGGTCAGCTCGCAGATGAGGGACTGGAACTCGTAGATGCTCTGCAGCGTTCCCTGGCTGACTTCCGGCTGGTACGGGGTGTAGGCGGTGGCGAACTCGGCTCGCCCGACGACCTCGTCCACGACCGCGGGGATGAGGCGACGGTAGGCGCCGGCCCCCAGGAACGACACCTCCGGGATCCGGTTCCGTCCCGCCAGGCGGGACATCTCGGCCCGCACCTCCTGCTCGGTGAGCGGCGGCGGCACCTCGAACCGGGTGGCGCGCACGGATGCGGGAATGTCGGCGAAGAGGTCGTCAACCGACTCCACACCGATGGCGTCCAGCATGGCCGCCCGATCGGCGGCCGTGTGTGGGGAGTAGGTCATTCGCTCCCGATCAGCTCCGCATAGCCGCGAGCGTCCAGCAGGGCATCCAGCTCCGCCGCATCGGTGAGGCTGATGCGGCAGATCCACCCGTCGTCATGGGGCTCGCTGTTCAGCAGCTCCGGTCGGCTGCGAAGGTCCTCGTTGACCGCCACCACGGTGCCGCTGGCGGGGGCGTACAGGTCGCTGACCGTCTTGACCGATTCGACCACGCCGAAGCTCGCGAACTGGGTCAGGGCCGCCCCCATGTCCGGCAGCTCGACGTACACGATGTCGCCCAGCTCGTCGACCGCGAACTTGGTCAGCCCGATCACGCCCTCCCCGTTCTCGGCTTTGATCCACTCGTGCTCTTTGGAGTAGCGGCGGTCGTCGGGCAGGGTCACGTGGTCCGTTCCTCAGCGGGGCGTGGCCGTCGGTAGAACGGCAACTTTACCTGCTCGGCCTCGCAGCGTCGGTCGCGGATCATCACCGCCACCCTCCGGCCGATCTCGGCGGCGTGGCTGTGGATCAGGGCCATCGCGATGCGCTGGCCCAGGGTGGGCGAGAAGCTTCCGCTGGTAACCACACCGATCTCGGTGCCCTCACCCTCGACGACCGGATAGCCGTGTCGCGCGATACCCTCGTCGCGCATGACGAGGCCCACCAGCCGGCGCCGGTGGCCCTGGCCCTCGACCTCCGCCAGCGCGGCGCGGCCGACGAAGTCGCCCTTGTCGAGCTTGACGACGCGTCCCAGGTTCGCCTCATACGGATTGACGTCGCGTCCCAGCTCGTTGCCGTACAGCGGCATGCCCGCCTCCAGGCGCAGCGTGTCGCGGCTGGCCAGGCCGCACGGCAGCAGCCCGTATCGGTCACCCGCCGTGAAGACCGCCTGCCACACCTGCTCGGCATCCTGCGCGTCGCAGAACAGCTCGAAGCCGTCCTCCCCGGTGTACCCAGTGCGCGCGATCAAGCACGCCACGTCCGCCACCGCTCCGCGCACGGACCGATACGTCCCGAGGGTGGGCAGGCCGACATCGGTCAGTTCCGCCAGCAGCTCGGCAGCCCGTGGGCCCTGTGGCGCGATCAGGGCCGTGCGGTCGGATTGGTCCTCGAGCTCGACATCGAAGCCGCGCTCGGTCACCAGGCGCGCCAGGTGCTCCAAGACCGCATCTCGGTTCGCGGCGTTGCAGACGATCAGATAGGCGGGGTCTGTGCGATACACGATGAGGTCGTCGATGACCCCGCCATCGATGGCGCACAGCATCGAGTACTGGGCCTGGCCCGGCTCGAGCGTGGCGGGGTCGCTGACCAGCGCGTAGCGGGCGAAGGCGAGGGCGTCCGGGCCGCTGAGCCCGATCTCGCCCATGTGCGACAGATCGAAGAGGCCAACCGCCGAGCGGACAGCTCGGTGCTCGTCGAGCTCGGAGGTGTAGCGCACCGGCATCTCGTAGCCGGCGAACGGCACCATGCGCGCGCCCAGCGCCCGATGCACCGCATCGAGGGGCGTCCGCCGCAGGTCGGCGGTGGTCACGAGGCAGGCCGGGCGCTCGGCTCCGGGGTGGCGGCCAGCAGGCGCTCGGCCTGCTCGACCACGCTTCTCTCGGTCGGGTAGTTCATGAGCCGCACCGCCTCCGACAGCGGCATCCATCGCACGTCGTCGAACTCGTGGTCGTGATCGGCGAGGTCGCCACCGATGGGCCGCATGAGGTAGAAGTGGACGGTCTTGAAGTAGCGCGTGGACCCCCGCACGAAGACGTAGCTGATGGATTCGAGCGGCTGCTCGATCTCGACCGTCAGGCCTGTCTCCTCGGCCGTCTCGCGCAGGGCCGTCTCCTCGATCGACTCGCCACGGGAAGGAGTGCCCTTGGGGAGGGCCCACAGGGCAGGGCTGCGGCGATGGGCCAGGACGATCTCTGGGCCGGTGGGGGTCCGCCGGTAGACCACGCCGCCGGCTGAGGTGGCGCGCGCGTTGCGCTTGACGGCCACGCGCGAGCTAGGAGCGGTGGGCGCGCGGAAGGCCGAGCGGGAGCGGAGACCGACGGGCCCGATGCGCGGCCAGCCGACCGAGGTCCGGGAATCGGAATCGGCTCGTCTGACAGCGCAGCGCATGGACCGTGGCCGTGGACCGTCGGTCGTGGAGCGGGCGGTGGTACACGGTGGTCGGGTGGGTCAGGCCGAACCGATGCCGCCGCGCCGCCGGACGGGAAGGCTCGAACTGGATGACGGCCTGGTAGCCGAACGAGCGGGCGCGCATGTCAGGGCATTGTAGTCGGGACCCTTCCCGCCGCAAGCCCGGTCAGTGGCGGGCAGCCAGAACGTCACGGTACAGCTCGGCCATCTGGGCGACCAGGGTCCGTGCATCGAAGCGGCTCGCGCCCTCGAACGCCCTGGCGGCCATGCGTTCCCGCCTGGGCTGATCGGCAGCCAGGGCGCCCGCCGCGTCGCCCAGCCGTTTGGCGCGCGTGGCCGGTGGGTCTGGCGGCACCAGGACTGCATCGACCCCGTCCCGCAGCGTGGCCCTCACGCCGGGCCCGTCGAGAGCGACCACGGGCAGGCCCGCGGCCAACGCCTCGGCCAGGACCAGGCCCTGGGTTTCGGTCTGCGAGGCGAAGATGAACACGTCGCTGGCCTTGACCAGGGCCAACGCCTCGTCGCGTGGCAGGCGGCCCGTGACGTGAACCCGCGCGGCGACGCCGGCCGCGGCGGTCCGGGCCCGCACCTCGCCCTCAGCTGGTCCCCCGCCGACGAGCATCAGGCGGAGCCGCGGCCGTCGCCTCGCCGCGCGCACGAAGGCGTCCACCAGCACGTCGACGCTCTTCTCGCGCGCCACGCGACCCAGGCTCACCAGGACGATGTCGACGCCCGGCCGCCAGCCGGCAAGGCGCCGCGGGTGGCCCTCCGGCAGGGCGGCGATGGCCGCCACGTCGACGCCGGTCGGGACGACCCGGACGATCGGTTGCCGACGGGCCCTCGGCACGGCGCGGATCTCGCGGGCCAGGTCTTCCGAGGGAGCCACGATCGCCGCGCAACCCGCCCACCAGGCCTCCAGCCACGCGTTGACCGCGCGTCTCGAGACTCCCGCCACCGGCCCGAGGTAGTGCCCGTAGTCGGCGAACCGGGTGTGGTGCGTGAAGACGAGCGGTGCGCCGGTCCGCCGCGCCACGGCACGGGCCATGAGGCCGGACACGAACGGCGAGTGGGCGTGGACCACGTCCGGGTCGAACGCGACCGCCCGTCGCAGCGCATCCGACGGGACGGGCAGCGGCATGCGATACCCGGGCGGAGCGGGCGGGAGGTGGTACGACGGCAGCCACGCGACTTCCGGATCCGGGCCGATACCCGTGGCGCCGCCGGTCATGTCGAAGCCGCCGCCCATTCCCGGGTCGTCATCCCCCGCCGGTCGCGGGGCCACAACAAGGACCTCATGGCCCAACGCCCCGAGCCCTCGAACCAGCGTGTCGACGGACACGGTCACCCCGGACAGATAGGGCAGGTACGACTCCGAGAAGATCGCGACCCGCACCGTCAGTGACCCGGTAGGCTGTCGATCCGGGTTGCCTCGGGAGAGCCGACAGGTGCGCTCGGGGCGGGTTCCCGCTCGGGGTCTCGCACGCCGGGCGCGAGGAGCAGCCCACCCATCAGGATGGATCCCACCACCCCGCCCACGACCAGCGTGGCCTCGGCGCCGATGGCCGCCGCCACCGGACCGGTAAGCGCGAACGAGACCGGCACCAGGCCGATGGAGACCAGCCAGTCCAGGCTTGACACCCGGCCCAGCAGGCCGCGCGGGACGAGCTGCTGGAGCATCGTGACCCAGATGATCGAACCCAGCTCGAACAGCGCGGCACCCACCGCGGACAGGAGCAGGGCATGCCACAGCTCGGTCATCAGGCCGAAGCCAGCGATGAGGAACACGCCGACCGACCACGAGATGTACATGACCGTGACGCGCCGTCGCGGCAGCCCGATCTGTCCGACCACGATCGCCATCAGGACCGCCCCCACCCCGCCGATGGCGAAGATGGCGCCCAGGGCATCGGGGCCGAGGTCGAGGCGGTTCTTGACCAGGAACGGGAGCAGGACCTCGTGGGGCCCGGCGAAGACCAGGAGGCTGAGCATGGCCGACACGAGCGTGGCCCACAGCCAGGGGGTGGCACGCACGAACGAGAGGCCCTGGCGCATCTCGGCCAGCGTCTGGCCCAGGCCGTGGCTGACGACCTCGCGGCGCGGACGTGGCCGGATGGCCGCCACCGAGGCGGCCGACACGAGGAAGCTGGCGGCGTCGATCAGGAAGGCGCTGCCAGGGCCGGTGGCCGCGACCGTCAGACCACCAAGCGCAGGCCCGATCAGGCGCACGGTCAACGGCCGCACCATCCCCTGCAGGGCGTTGGCCTGAGGCAGGAGTCGCTCGGGAAGCAGGTCGGGCACGATCGCGGTCGCCGCCGGATGGAAGAAGGCGTTCCCAAGGCCGACAAAGGCAATCAGGCCGATCACGTGCCACAGCTCGAGAGCGCCGACCACCGACAGCACGCCGATGACGCCGATGGCGCCGGCGCGGATGAGGTCGGCCCCGATCAGGAGCCAGCGCCGATCGTATCGGTCCGTGAAGACCCCGCCGATGAGGACGAACAGGACCAGGGGCAGGGTCCAGGCCACACCCACCAGCGACAGGGCGGTGGGAACGTTGCTGATCTCGTACACCTGCCACGCCAGGGCCACGAAGAAAAAGCCGTCACCCAGCAGCGAGATGAACGCCCCGGCCGTCAGCAGGGCAAAGTCGCGCTCGGCAAGCGGTTCGACGAGACGCAGGCGAAGGATGCGAGCGAGGAGAGACCGCATGGGTCGACCTGGGCCTCAGGTGGGGGGTGGTGGGCGATACTGGACTCGAACCAGTGACCTCACGGATGTGAACCGTGCACTCTAACCAGCTGAGCTAATCGCCCCGTCGGGAACCGGCAGTATACCGATGCCCGGTTTGCGGGCTCAGAGGGCGAGGACGACCCGTGTGATGGCCGACAGGATCAGCATCGCGATGAGTGGCGACCAGTCGATGCCCGAGGTAGGCGGAATCACGCGGCGGATGGGGGCCAGGATCGGCTCGGTGAGCTGGTACACCAGGGCGACCACCTGACCGCCGCCCCGTGGGTTCGTCCAGCTGATGATGACCCGGGCCAGGATCAGCACCCAGAGCAGGGTGCTGAGCAGCTTGACGAACGTGACGAAGACCGCCGCCATTTGGCCAGAATAGCAGCGCCCCGAACGCGGCCGGCGCGGTCAGCCAGGCGGCCGCTCCCCGAACAGCGCGGTCCCGATCCGGACCAGGGTCGCTCCCTCGACGACCGCGGCTTCCAGGTCGCCGCTCATCCCCATCGACAGCTGGGGCAGTGGCGTTTGCATGGCCTCCTGGAGCTCGTCGCGGAGCCGGCGGAGGCGGGCAAACGCCTCCCCGGAGTCCTCCGAACGGGTGGTGAGCGGACCGATCCCCATCAGGCCCACGACGCGCACCGCCCGCAACCGCGACCCGGATGCGATCAGGGCGGAGCGGTCAGCCGCGCCGGGTTCCAGGGCACCGAGCGCAAATCCGTGCTGGGTCGGCGCGCCGGTCAGGTTGACCTGGATCAGGACGCGCGGCTGGAGGCGCAGCTCCACGGCGAGCCCGTCGAGGCGCTCGAGCAGGGCGACCGTGTCGACGGCGTGGATCCAGGGGAACAGGACCAGCGCCCGACGCGCCTTGTTGGATTGGAGATGGCCGACCAGGTGCCACTCGACGTCGGGAACCGAGACGACCTTGGGCTCCGCCTCCGCCACGCGGTTCTCCCCGAGTCGCTCCAGGCCGGCGTGCCGCGCGGCGCGCACGACATCCACCCCGAATCCCTTGGTGACCGCCACCACCCGGACCGCGTCCGGGTCGCGGCCAGCCGCGTCGGCGGCGCGCTCGATCCGGCGCCGAAGCGCAGTCCACCGCTCGCCGATCGCGGTGGCCAGCGCGTCGGTATCGGTCATGTGCCGTCAAACAACGAGCCCCGGCCGCAGCCGGGGCTCATCGGTCCATGCCGAACGCGTTACTCGCGTTCGCGATTGGGTTGGCGCAGGAAGCTGGGGATATCGAGATCGGTCTCCCCGTATGCCGGGCGCTCGAGCGAGGTGGGGCGCACGGTGACCGGCTCGCGGTCCGGCTTCCTCGGCGCCTCGGCCTGGGACTCGCCCGGCATCGGCTCCGACGCTGGCGTCACCGCAAACGGCGACCGCTCGGCCCGCTCCCGCTCGATCTCGGCCAGGAGCTGCCGGCTCTTCTCGTCGAGGGAGGACTCGAGGCCGATGGCCGCTTCGGCAGCAGCGGGCCGGAGGCTCGGCTTGGGCCTGCTGCGGGCGGCATCGAAGCCGGTGGCGATGACGGTCACCTTGACCTCGTCCCGCATCCGGTCGTCGATGACCGTGCCGAAGATGATGTTCGCCTCGGGATCGGCGGCTTCCTTGATCACCTCGGCCGCCTCGTTGACCTCGAACAGGCCGAGGTCGCTGCCGCCGGTGACGTTGAACAGGATGCCGCGAGCGCCCTGGATGTTGATCTCCAGGAGGGGGCTCATGACGGCGGCCCGAGCGGCTTCCACGGCGCGGTTGTCGCCGCTGCCGACCCCGATGCCCATCATGCTGCTCCCCGCCTCGCGCATGATCGTCTTCACGTCGGCGAAGTCGAGGTTGATAAGCCCCGGGACGGTGATCAGGTCGCTGATGCCCTGCACGCCCTGGCGCAGGACGTCGTCGACCACGCGGAAGGCATCCAGGATCGAGGTCTTCTTGTCTACGACCTCCCGCAGGCGGTCGTTGGGGATCGTGATCAGGGTGTCGACCTTGTCCTTGAGGCCCTCGGTGAACTGCTCGGCCACGAGCTTGCGGCGCATGCCCTCGAAGCTGAACGGCTTGGTGACGACGGCGATCGTCAGAGCCCCGAGGTCCTTGGCGATCTCGGCAACCACCGGCGCGGCGCCCGATCCGGTGCCACCGCCCATCCCGGCGGTGATGAAGATCATGTCCGCGTCCTTGAGCGCCTCGTAGATCTTCTCGCTGTCCTCTTCGGCGGCGCGCTGACCGATGGCCGGGTCGGCCCCGGCCCCCAGGCCGCGGGTGATCTTGTCGCCGATGCGGATCTTGTGCGGCGCGTCGCTCTGGAGCAGCGCCTGGGCATCGGTGTTCACCGCGATGAACTCCACGCCCATCATCTCGGCGCGGATCATGCGGTTGATGGCGTTGGTTCCTCCGCCACCGATGCCGATGACCTTGATCAGGGCGAAGTTCTCTGCGTCGGACCGGAGCGGCATGGGGACATCCTCCTGGGTGCAGGCGTATTGCCGGGCACGGGAAGGGTCCGAACCCAGAGTTAACGGGCCTCGGCCGATTTTACCGATCGACCCTTCCGAGGGAGAGCCGATCTGTCCACAACCTCGCGGGGAGTTGTCCACAACCTCGGCTGGGGCGGTGGATGAGCGGCTTGGCCCTCCACAAATCGGGCCGCCTGCGCGGGAGCGGCGCGGAGATCAGCCGGGGAAGAGGTTGCGGAACCAGGTCTGAGCCCGGCTCAGCCCCGCGCTCATCGGCGACCGGGTCGTGTAGCCAATCGGCTCGGCGCCCACGTGCCGGGCACCCCACAGCAGCAGGCCGAGCGAGGTCGAGAACGCTGGGTTGGTGAGCTGGTCCATCAGGCCGCCGACACCCTGCGGGGTGGCGACCCGGACCGGCATCTCGAGCACGTCGCGCGCCAGCTCGGCCACACCGGCCAGGCGTGCGCCACCCCCGGTCAGGACCAGGCCCGCCGGCAGCGGGGTGCCGTGGCCGGAGCGGGCGACCTCCTCGCGAATGAGCTCGTACAGCTCGCGCATGCGGGCCTCGATGATCTCGCTCAGCTTGCGACGCTGGAGGGTCTGTCCCCCGCCATCACCCATCACCGCCACGTTGATGAGCTCCTCGGGCTGGACCTCGGCCACGTTCGAGGTGCCGTGCCGGATCTTCACGTCCTCGGCCAGGTTGAGGCTCGTTCGCAGCCCGATGGCGACGTCGTTGGTGACGTGGATGCCGCCCACCGGGATCACCGCCGAGTGATGGACCGCCCCATCGACGAACACCGCCATGTCGGTCGTGCCACCGCCGACGTCGGCGATGATGACCCCCAGCTCCTTCTCGGTGTCGCTCAGGGTCGCTTCGGCCGCGGCCAGCGAGGCGATCACCAGCTCGTCGATCTGCACCCCGGCCGAGCTGACGCACTTGGTGAGGTTCTGGAGCGAGGTGCTGGCGCCGGCCACGATGTGCGTCTCGACCTCGAGCCGCACCGCGCTCATGCCCAGCGGGTCCTTGATCCCCTCCTGGCCGTCGACGATGTAGCCGCGCGGGATGACGTGCAGGATCTCGCGGTTGGAGGGGACCTGGACCGCGCGAGCCGCCTCGGTGGCGCGCGCGATGTCCTCCTTGCTGACCTCGCGCCGATGCCCGCTGACCGCCACCACGCCCCGGCTGTTCTGTGACGAGATGTGTCCCCCGCCGACGGCCACGAACGCCGACCCGATCTTGTAGCCCGACAGGCGCTCGGCCTTTTCCACGCTGGTGGCGATGGATTGCACCGTCTGCTCGATGTTCGCGACCATCCCCTTCTTGATGCCGATCGAAGGGGCGATCCCATAGCCGACGACGTTCACGTCGCCGGAGGGGGCGACCTCACCGATGAGGGTGGTCACCTTGGTGCTGCCGGGGTCGATGCCGACCAGGACGGTCTCTCTGTCCACGAAACGCTCCGTACGGACGCCGGCCGACCTTACAGGAAGTGGCGCCGAATGAGCGCCACGTTCTGGAAGATGCGGAGCCCGAACGCGATCAGGGCGACCAGGTACAGGTCGATCCCGAGCCGATCACCGACGAAGGTCAGGACCACCGCGACCGCGGTGTTGGCCACGAATCCGCTCATGAAGATCCGGTTGTCGAAGTGCCCATCCAGCTCGGCGCGGACCGCGCCCAGGATCGAGTCGAGGCCGGCCAGGATGGCGACCGCGCTGTAGCGGGCCAGCTCGGGGGTCACGCTGACGTTGAGGATCAGGCCGAGGAGGATGCCGAGCCCGAGCCCGATGAGGGGGAGCCACATCCGGAGGTTCGAGGACTCCACGCTCTCCACGCTTGGACGAGGCCCTCGCGCCGCCGTCCGGCGGGCGGTCTCAGCCCCGGGCACGGAAATATACCCTCCCCGGATTCCGGGCATCGACCCACGCCACCCCGGCCTCGGGGTGCGACGCGAACAGGGTCCGCACCGCGCTGGCCTGGGACGAGATCCGGGCCGCCATCGTGTCCGCGGTGTCCGCCGGATCCAGCCCGTAGTACCCGAACGCGGCCCGCCAGCCGACCTGCGGCGACGAGAGGACGAACCCGTAGGTCGGGTCCAGCTCGATGCTGAGAACCGTCGCCTGCGAGCCGAGCCGGCTGGCTGGCAGGGCCGCCAGGGCGAGCGCCGCATCGAGCTCGGTGGGGCGGATCGCATCCCCCACCGTGAGGTCGTGGGACGTGTCTCGCAGGTCCTGGATGACCGGCAGTCCGACCAGGGTCCCGCGCAGCTCCGCGTCGAGCGACTGGACGCCCACCACGGTGCCATCCTCGGCCAGCAGCAGCTGGGCGGCGTTCGTGCGCCAGATGGCCGCCGCTCCTCCCTCGACCAGCGCCACGCGGACATCTCCGAACGCGCCGACCTCCACATCGGCCGTTTCGACGGCCGGCAGGTCGCTCACCGCCAGCGCCAGGCTGGACGCGTCCACCAGGAGGGCGCTCTCGCCGACGACGGGTGCCATCACCCGATCGAGGTCGGCGCGGGAAGTCCATCGCGCGCCCTCGTAGCTCACGGTCCGAACCTCGAGCCACGGTCCGGCAGCAAGGGAGGCGAGGACGGTGATCAGAGCGGTGCATGCGGCCAGGGCCGTGATCCGGGTCCAGGGGAGCCGACGGCGGTGGCGCCGGGGCGTGGGAACCGATTTCACCGGCTTTGCCCCACGCTCCGGACGGCCGCGCGCGGCGCTCCGGCGCGCGCCCGTGCGGGCCGTGGAAGCGGAGCTGGTTGCACCCCGCCGGCGACGTCCGACCGGGCGCGTAGGCGTGAACAACCGCTGCCAGTTCATTCGATCGACTCCTCGAGCGCCAGCTCGATGAGGCGCGCGACGAGATCGCCGAACCCGATCCCGGCCAGCTCGGCCTGCTTGGGGAACATGCTGGTGGTCGTGAAGCCGGGAATGGTGTTCATTTCCGACAGATACGCGGCCTCGGGGACAGCCAGGAAATCGACCCGAGCCATCCCCCGCCCGTCGACCGCCCGATACGCGGCCAGGGCCAGCTCGCGAAGCCGGGCCGCCAGGTCCGGGTCGAGCTCCGCCCGGGGCAGGACATCGGCCAGGCCCGGGACGTACTTGGCTTCGTAGTCGTACAGCTCGTGGTGGCTGACGACCTCACCCGGCTCGAACACCATCGGCTCATCGTTGCCGAGGACGCCGCACTCGAACTCGCGGGCGCCGGCCAGGTACGCCTCCACGATGACCTTCGAATCCCATCGGAACGCTTCCTCCAGCGCGGCCGGAAGCTCGTCGGGGTCGTGGGCCAGGGTCATCCCCACGCTGCTCCCCAGCCGGGCCGGCTTTACGACCGCCCGCGAACCGAGTCGCGCGACGATCTCCTCGACGACCCGCTGCGGAGCGCCGCGCCAGGCACGACGGCTGAACGACAGGTAGTCGAGGACGGGCAGGCCGTGGCCGCGCATGAGGTCCTTGAAGACGACCTTGTCCATGGCGACCGCGCTGGCCAGCACGCCGGCTCCGGTGTACGGCATGCCGGCCAGCTCGAGGAACCCCTGCAGCGTGCCGTCTTCGCCGAATGGTCCATGGACCGCCAGGAAGGCGACGTCGATCGCGTCGGCCAGGGGCCGCACCGCGGCGCGGGCCTGGATCGCGGCCGACGAGTCGGTGACGGCGGGCAGGCTCACCGCGCCGGACCCCAGCCGGACGCTGTGCTCCGGGATGGTCTCCGCGCCCAGGAGGTGCGCGAGGCTGTCGGCGGGGCCGAGCTCGGGAGCCGGTCCGCTCGGAAGGTGCCATCCCCCCGCCGCATCGATGTAGATGAGGAACGGCTCGTACCGATCCCGGTCGATCTCGCGCAGGATCGATTCCGCCGAGGCGATGCTGACCTCGTGCTCGGCGGAGCGGCCGCCGGCGAAGATCCCGACCCGGATCCGGCGGGTCATCGGTCCGGCGCCCGGTCGCTGCCCCGGTCGCTGCCCCAGTCGCTGCCCCAGTCGCCGACGAACTCGATCTCGAAGGTGAGCGACACGCCGGTGGCCTCGAGCACGGTTGACCGAACCCGGTCGGCCAGGCGCCGCACGTCGGCGGCGCGTCCCGAGCGCTGGGTGACGATGAAGTTCGCGTGCCGTTCGCTGACCGTGGCGGTGCCCTCCTGCGCGCCCTTCAGTCCGGCGGCTTCGATCAGGCGGCCGGCAAAGTCGCCGGGCGGGTTTCGGAAGACGCTGCCGGCGTTCTGTTCGGCGAGGGGCTGGGTGGCGAGTCGCTGGTCCTGGAACTCGGCGACGCGGGCAGCCACCGCCTGGGTGTCATCCGAAGCGAGCTGGAGCGTCGCGTCCAGCACGACCAGGGGTTCGTGCTTGAAGAGCGACTCGCGGTATTCAAATCGGCACTCTGCGGTGGTGAGGCGGCCTTGTCGGCCCGAGTCAGGATCCCAGGTGCCGACATCCACGACCCGTTCGCGCATCTCACCGCCATGTGCCCCGGCGTTGGCCCACACCGCCCCACCAAGCGTTCCGGGGACTGCGATCCCCCACTCCAGCCCGGTCAGGCCGGCGGCGGTCGCCCGCTTGACGAGGAGGGCCATCGGCGTCCCGCCGTCGGCGGCCACGGTAGCGCCGTCCACCTGGACGCCCCGCGCCCGGTTTCGGATGACGAGCCCACGCACGCCGCGGTCTGCCACGACCACGTTGCTGCCGTTGCCGAGCACCAGCCACGGGACACCCGCGTCGCGCGCCGCATCGAGGGTCGCGATCAGCTCGTCTCGGGTGCCGGGCTCGGCCAGGCGGTCGGCCGGGCCGCCGACTCGGAGGGTGGTGATGGGCGCCAGCGGAACGTCGTTTCGCAGCCGTATCCCTCGCTCCGAGGCCAGTTGGTCGAGGCGAGCCAGCTCCGCGTCCTGGCCGGCCTGGCGCCCGGCCAACCCCGAAGCCGTCACCCGGCCGCTCCGGCCAGCTCGCGGTCGGCGAGCCCGAGGAGCGCCGCCGCGATCTCGTCGCCGGCATTCGGCCGGCCCAGGAGCCGCGCGGCCGCGGCGATCGTGAGCCGATGCGCGTCATCCCGCAGGGCGCGGGCCTCGGTCTGCAGCCGATCGCCGGTCAGTGCCTCGTCCGCCACCGCCACCGCCGCGCCGTGATCGGCCAGCCAGGCCGCATTCGCGGCCTGGTGCCCGCGGGCATGGGGATACGGGACCAGGATGGAGGCGACCCCGACCGCGGCAACCTCCGCACACGTGGACGAGCCGGCCCGCCCCAGGACGAGGTCCGCCGCCACGAGCGCCTCGGCCATCCGATCGGTCAGGTACGGCTCGGGCCGGTACCGGTCGCGCTTAGACTCCGCCAAACGCTGACGGCTGGCTCGGGCGGCGTCCATCCCGGACTCCCCTGCCAGGTGGAGGACGACCCAGTCCTCGACCAGCGCGGGGAGGGCCTCGTCCAGGGCGGCGGTGATGCGTGCCACGGCCTGCGAGCCGCCGAACACGAGCAGCAGCCGGTCGTCGGGACCGACCCCCAAGCCCACACGAGCATCCGCACGGTCGATGCCCGCGAAGGAGCGGATGGGCGTCCCGGACACGAACGCGCGATCGCCGAAGACGTCGCGGGTCGGCGGGAAGGCGACCGCCACCCGGGTGGCCAGCCGGCCTACCACCCGCGTCGCCCGTCCCGGTACCACGTTGCCTTCCCACACGATGCTGGGGATGCCCCGCGTCCGGGCCGCGGCCAGGAGCGGGATGGCCAGGTAGCCCCCGGTGGTGAAGATGGCCGCTGGTCGGAGCCGGCCGAGCAGGCGCCAGGCCTGGGGAGCGGACGCAATCAGCCGGATCGGGTCCAGGACCAGGTGAGCGTCTCGCCCGGCGGAGCGCAGCGAGCGCACGGTGAGCTGGTGGTACGGCATCTCGCCCGACTCGCCCACCAGCCGGCGCTCGAATCCGCGGACGCCGCCCACGTAGTCGAGCTCAACCCCGGGGCGCAGCTCGCGCAGGGCGCGTGCGACGGCCAGAGCGGGGTAGATGTGCCCGCCGGTCCCCCCGCCTGAGATCACCAAGCGCATCGAACACCGATCCTGTCTGTGCCTCGCGACTGATCGACAGCAGCACGCCGACCGCCACGAGGTTGATGATGAGCGCCGTTCCGCCGTAGCTGATGAACGGGAGCGGGATGCCGGTGATCGGCCACAGGGCGGTCACCACCATCATGTTGATGAGCGCCTGGGCCACGATCCAGGTCGTGATCCCTGCCGCCAGCAGTCCCGAGAACGTGTCCGGGGCGTGGACCGCGATGCGGTAGCCCTGCCACGCGATGACCCCGAACAGGATGAGGACGATGAGGGTGCCGATGAGCCCCCACTCCTCGCCAATGATGGCGTAGATGAAGTCGGTCGACGGCGCCGGCAGGTACAGGTACTTCTGGCGAGAGGCGCCCAGCCCGACCCCCGCCAGGCCGCCCATGGCCAACGCCATGAGGGCCTGCATGGCGTTGTAGCCGCTCCCCATGGGATCGCGCTCCGGGTCGAGGAAGGTCGTGATGCGCGCCAGCTGGTAGGGCGTGCGGCTCACGAACACGACCGCCGCGGCGACCACCGCCCCGGCCATCGCGACGAACCCGACCAGGCTCGCGCCGGACATGAAGAAGACCGACAACGCGGCCACCGCGTAGATCCCGGCGGTCCCCAGGTCGGGCTCGGCGGCGATGAGCAGGAAGCCCGGCGCGACCAGCAGCCCAAACGGGATCAGCCCGCCGCGGAGCCCGTGGGTCGCGCGGCCCCGTCGGTCGAGCCAGTGGGACAGGTACAGGATGATTGCCAGCTTGGCGACCTCCGCCGGCTGGAAGTTCCCGATGAACGGGAGCGACAGCCACCGGCGCGACCCGCCGGCCTCGAACCCGATCGAGGGCACCAGGACCACCACCAGCAGGATTAGCGCGCCCAGGTAGGCCGGGATGGCGAAGTACCGATAGATCCGAAAGTCGATTCGGCTCACGACGACCATGGCGGTCAGGCCGACGGCCGCGAAGATGGCCTGCGCGATTCCGTAGCGGGCCGGGTCGTTGCTGCTCAGCAGGGCGCGGACGCTGGATGCGGAGTAGACCATCACGACCCCGATCGCGACCAGAGCCAGAACGGCGATGAGCAACGGCATGGCGATGCGGCGTCGCTCGCGCTGCACGCCCCGCGTTCGGGCCGCGCGCCGGGGGGCCGGCATGGCGCCCACGGCGGCGGTCATCGGTCGTCCCTCGCTTGCGGCAGGGCCTGGACGGCCGCCTTGAAGGCGTCGCCGCGCGCCGCGTAGTCAGTGAACATGTCGAAGCTGGCGGCGGCGGGAGCCAGCAGGACGGTGTCCCCGGGCCGGGCTTCGGCGGCCGCGGCCGCAACGGCATCATCCATGGTCTCGGCCCGGAGCACCGGCACCCGTCCGCCGATGAGCCGCTCCAGCTCGTCGGCGGTGTCGCCCATCAGCACCGCGGCCCGGCTCCGCGCCGCGATGGTGTCGGCTAGCGCGCCGTAGTCCAGTCCCTTGCCCTGGCCACCGGCGATGACCACCACCCGACCCTCCTCGAAGGCCCGGAGGCCCGCGATGGCCGCCACCGGGATCGTGGCCTGGGAGTCGTTGACGTACTCGACCCCACCCCGGATCGCCACCATCTCGAGGCGGTGCGGAACGCCGGGGAAACTGCGAACGCCGACCGCCACCGCCGACGAGTCGGCGCCGACCAGGCGGGCCGCGACCGCCGCCGCCAGGACGTTCCGGAGCATGTGCTCGCCACGCAACGGGATGTCCGCCACCGGAAGCGCAGGCTCCGCACCGACCACCACCCATCCGCCCTCGACCCAGGCGTCGTGGCCGGGACGTGGATCGAGGCCGTACCAATGGATGCGCGCATCGGGCAGGCGCGCGCCCAGTGCAACACAGCCGGGATCCTCGCGGTTGAGGATCAGCTCCCCGCCGGACGCCGACAGCTCACCCAAACGGGCCTTGACCGTGCGGTAGGCCTCCACGCTGGCGTGGCGGTCCAGGTGATCGGCCAGGATGTTGGTGTAGACCGCGATGTCGGCGCCTCGGCTCAGAGTGGGCAATTGCAGTTCAGACAGCTCGAGCACGGCCCAGGTGCTTGGCTCCAGCCGATCGGCCTCTTCGATGAGCGGGGTCCCGATGTTGCCGCCCAGCACGTGCGGAACCTCAGCCGCGGCCAGGATGGCGGCCACCAGCGATGCGGTCGTGGTCTTGCCCTTGGTGCCGGTCACCGCCAGCACCCGGGCGCGGGTGAGCCGCAGAAAGAAGTCGACTTCGCTCACCACGGCCGTCCCTTGCCGTTCGGTGTCGGCGAGGGCGCTGCGCAGCCACAGCTCGGTGGTCGGGAAGCGCGACGAGATGGACGGGCTGGTGACCACCAGGTCCGCGTCATGCAGGAGGCGGCGGACCATCTCCGGCGGCGCCCCGAGGGCCAGGGCCACCGGCCGGCCTCCCAGCGCGGCGACGGCCTCGGCCAGGGCCGCAGCGGGTTGCCGGTCGTAGGCCGTCACCCGGGCGCCGGCATCGGCCAGGAATCGGGCTGCGGCAATTCCGGACCGCGCCAGACCCATGACCACCACCCGGAGCCCCGCCAGCTCCGATCGGCTGGTGGGGATGGCAGGCGTCGACATCGGTATCACGACAGTCCCGTCGTAGCCAGGAACAGGCTGAACCCAAGCAGGGCCGACAGGGCCGCCAGGATCCAGAAGCGGAGCGTGATCTTCTCCTCGGCCCACCCCACCAGCTCGAAGTGGTGATGGAGGGGAGCCATCCGGAAGATCCGCTTGCCCCGCAGCTGGTACGACCCGATCTGCAGAATGACCGATACCGTGTTGGCCACGAACACGAGGCCGATGATGACCAGCAGCAGGAGCTGCCCGGTGACGACGGCCACCACGGCCAGGGTCGCACCCAGGCCGAGCGCCCCGGCGTCGCCCATGAAGATCTGAGCCGGGTGGACGTTGAACCACAGGAAGCCCATCAGGGCACCGATGAGGAGCGCGCAGAAGACCGCCAGTTCGGGCTGGCTGACCTTCAGGCCGGGAACCTCGACCAGCGCGATCAGGAGGTACGCCACGAAGCTGAAGACCAGGACGCCGGACGCCAGCCCATCCAGGCCATCGGTCAGGTTCACCGCGTTCGAGGCGGCGACGATGGCGAACGCGATGAACGCGATGAGCAGGACCACCGGAGTCTCGAACGTGCCGACCAGGGGGACGTTCACGCCGGTAAGGTCGAAGTGGCGCTGGATGTAGACCGCGGCCAGGACCGCGACGACGGTCTGCCACACCAGCTTGATGCGGCCGCGCATCCCGAAACCGGTCCGCACGTTCACGTAGTCGTCCAGGGCGCCCAGGATGCCGACCCCCACCAGGGTCAGCATCGGGGTCAAGGTGCTTTCGTCCTCCAGGCGCATGGCCATGGCCAGGAACATGACGACCACCACGATCAGCATCCCGCCCATGGTTGGCGTCCCGGCCTTGACCGCGTGGGCCTTCGGACCCTCGATCCGAATTTGCTTTCCGAAGCCGAGGCGCTGCAGGAGCCGGATGTAGACCGGTCCGAGGAGCACGACCCCGGCGAAGGCTAGGAGCACCCCGAGCAGCAGCGGCAGCACGTCCTAGCGCTCCGGGTCCGGTGGGCGACCCAGGAGATCGGCCACCAGCCGGTCAAGCTCGATCCCGCGTGAGGCCTTGACCAGCAGGAGGTCCCGGGCGCCCGGGCTGAGCGCCTGGTCCACGACGGCGCGGGCATGCTCCGCGTCGGGCGCCGTCGCCACGCGCTCGAGGCCAGCCGCGCGGGCCGCGTCCGCGATCCAGCGTCCGCGATCACCCACCGTCACCAGCCCGTCGAGGACCTTCGCCGCCTGGACACCGATCTGCTGGTGCAACGTGCGCTCATCCGGTCCCAGCTCGAGCATGTCGCCCAGCACCGCGAGCCGACGGCCCCGACCCACCGGAGTCTCGGCCAGGAACTCCAGGGCGGCCGACACCGAGATCGGCGAGGCGTTGTACGTGTCGTCGACCAGGGTCGTCCCGCCGGGCATCTCCTCGATCGCCATCCGGTGAGGGGCGTAGCTGCCGGCCTCCAGGGCGGCCGCCACGTCGGCTAGGGGCACCGCGAAATGCTCCGCCACGGCTGCCGCGGCCAGGGCGTGCGGAACGAGGTGACGCCCTGGCGAGGCACTGCGAACAAGAAGCTCGCCCCACGGGGCGCGGAGGGTGAACGTTACCCCCCTCAGCCCGTCGGACGTGACGTCGACGGCGCGAACGTCGGCGGACTCGCCCAGGCCGAAGGTCCGGACCGCGGCCCGCGTCTGGGATGCCATGGCGGCCACCCGCAGGTCGTCCGCATTGAGGATCGCCAACCCATCCTCCGGGAGGCCGCTAGGGAGCTCCGCCTTGGCCTGGGCAATGCGTTCCAGGCTGCCGGCACGCTCCAGATGGGTGGGGTGGACCGCCAGCACAACGCCAACCTCGGGCCGGCTGATCTCCACCAGTCGGCTGATCTCCCCGACCGTGTACATGCCCATTTCCAGGACCGCGACCTGGTGGCTCGGCTCCAGGCGGAGGAGGGTCATCGGGAGCCCGGTCTCGGAGTTCAGGTTGCCTTCGTTGCGGAGCACGCTCAGGGACCGGGCCAGGACGTCGGCGACGACCTCCTTGGCGAGCGTTTTCCCGGTCGACCCGGTGATGCCGACCACCCGAGCCGCGAAGCGGTCCCGCCACCAGGCGGCCAGCTCCTGGAGGGCGGTCAGGCCGTCCTGAACCTGGACCACGGCCGCCGGGGCGGGGACGGTCGCGCGCGCGGGAAGCGCGACCGGGTGCTCCACCAGCACGGCACTGGCGCCGGCCGCGATGGCATCCCCGACGAACCGGTGGCCGTCGTCACGCTCGCCCGGAAGGGCCACGAACAGGCATCCGGGAACGACCCGACGGGAGTCGACGACGGCAAGCCGGAAGGAACGGACGGTGGTGGGGGCCAGCAATCGGCCACCGGTGGCTGCCAGGAGGTCGTCGATACGAATCGGCGCGGGCACGCGGTTCCCTGCGGCTTTCGGCCGGGAGTCTACCAGCCTCATGGCTGAGCCACCCCGGGCAGGGGCCGGTCCGGCGGGATGCCGAAATAGTCGAAGACGAGCGGTGCGAGCTGGGCGAACGCGTCTTCCGGGCGCTCCCCGATGCCACCCGTCCCGACCACCGGACGGTGGATCAGGATGACCATGACAAACCGCGGATCGGACGCCGGGGCGATGCCCACGAAGCTCGAGTCGATCCAGCCCTCGATGTACGCCTGCCGGGTGGTATCGACGTAGATCGGCTGGCCGTTGGCGTCCCATCCGGTCTGAACGCGGACGTTCACCGGGCCGGCGACCTCGGCGGTGCCGGTCTTGCCCGCGATCGAATACCCGGCCACCGCGGCACCGCTGGCGATGCCGGCGTCGATGGCCCCGACCAGCATGTCCAGGATCGTGGCCGACGTCTCGGGAGCGATGACCTGCTCGGGAGCTGGGATCTCTCGCGGCTGGAAGACGCCGTCGGCATCGGTCCATCCGGCGACCACGTGCGGCGTGACCAGCTTGCCCCCGTTTGCCAGCGCGGCGTAGGCGGCCGCCAGCTGGACCACCGTCACGCTGACGCCTTGCCCGAACGCGTTCTGGGCGGTGGTGAGCTCCTTGGATGCGCCCTCGGCATCGGGGTGCAAGACGACACCCGCCGCTTCACCGGACAGCTCGACGCCGGTTGGCGTCCCGAAGCCGAAGCGGAGGAGGGCGTCGTACAGCGCCTGGCCGCCGAGGGTGAGCCCGATCGTCGCCGCGCCCACGTTGTTCGACAGAGCCAGGACCTGGGCGGGAGTCAGCAGTCCGTGCCCCTCCGGGTACCACTCCCGGTCGGCGTTGTGGATCACCGCGTCATAGATGTGGAGGTCGTTGTCGTCGAGGAACAGGTCGCTCGGCGTGATGGCACCCGCGTCCAGCGCGGCGGCCACCGTGACTGCCTTGAGCACGGACCCCGGCTCGTACTGGCGGCTTACCGCCGGATTTCCGAACAGGCCCGGATCGGTCACCGGGTATTGGTTGGCGTCGAAGGTCGGGTACGAGGCGAGGCCCAGGATGGCCCCCGTGTTCACGTCCATGACCAGGCCGGTCACCCCCTGGGCCCGGTTCCTCGTGAACGTGTCGAGCATCTGCCCTTCCAGGATGTGCTGCAGCCCCGCATCCAGGGTGAGGGTCAGATCTGCGCCGTCGACCGGCGCTTCGAGCTCGTGGACCGAACCGGCGATCAGTCGTCCCGCCACGTCCTGCTGCGCGACCACCGATCCGGGCGTGCCGCCCAGGCGGACGTCCTCCGCGGCCTCGATTCCGTACTGGCCCACGCCGTCGACGTTGACGAAGCCCAGGACCTGTGCCGCCAGGCTCGTCCCGTCCGCCGCCCCGCCCATGGTGTAGACCCGGCGCGACTCGGCGACCAGGCCGATGCCGGGCAGGTTGAGGGCACGGACCCGCGTGGCCGTCTCGACGTCAATCCGCCGCTGGAGCCAGGTCCACGCCGCTCCGCTGCTCAGGGTCTCCTCGAGCTCATCCGCCGGCGTACCCAGGATGCCGGCCAACAGGAGCGCCGCACGCTCGGGGTCCTCGACCGATGGCGGCGTGGCGAAGACCGACTCGGCGGCAATCGAGGTGGCGAGGATGAGGCCCTGGCGGTCGAGGATCGCTCCCCGCGTGGCTGGGATCTGCTGCGCGTGGGCCAGCTGGGCCAGTCCCATGTCCGCCAGCCGCTCACGGTCGATGACCTGCCACCAGACCAGGCGGTACGCGACCAGCCCGACGACCAGGGACGCCACGATGAGCATCACCACCGCCCGGATTCGACTGTCGGTTCTGGCGAGCATGGCGTCTCCGGGTCGCGCCGGGCGCGACGGCTACGGGTGGGGGTCGGACAATGGGCTGGCGAACTGAACCGATGCCCCGGACAGCGGGGTCAGGCCGAGATTGGCGGCACGCGCCTCGATGGTGGCTGGTGACTGTGCCTGCCCAATCTGGAGCAGGAGCGCCTGGCGCTCGGCCTGGAGCTGATCAAGCTGCACTTCGAGCCGGGTCATCTCGTAGCCGGTGCTCGCGATTCGGCTCGACTGGGTCAGGTACAGCGAGGCGAGCAGGGCCGCAACGGTGATGGCGACCAGAGCCAGCGAGAGGCTCGCGGCCCCCCTTCGGCGCAGCGAGGTTCGGCGCAGCCGATAGCCGCGCGCGGCTGGCCCGCTCCGGGCTCGCGGCCCCAGCCGGATGCCCCAGCGGAGGTCGCCGAGGACGCCGACGGGACGGGCGCCGATGACGGCCATGCTGCGCGCGGCCGCTCAGGCCGCGGACGGGCGGCCGTGCAGCCGGAGCGCCCACACCGGCTGATCGGCTTCGAGGGAGGCGTCGGGGTCGTCGACGG
>JBIOTW010000063.1:0-4712 GCA_044866355.1 Candidatus Limnocylindria bacterium
TCATGCCCACCGAGGTCCAGGCCAGATCCATCCCCCCTCTGCGGGCGGGCCACGACCTCATCGGTCAGGCGCAGACCGGAACGGGCAAGACGGCCGCGTTTGGGATTCCCATCGTCGAGAAGGTGGACCCCGGCTCGAAATCGGTCCAGGCCCTGGTCCTCACTCCCACCCGGGAGCTGTGCCAGCAGGTCACCGCCGAGATCACCCGCATCGGTCAGTTCCGCAACGTGAAGGCCGTGGCCATCTACGGGGGGGCGGCGATGGACCGCCAGATCACCGCCCTCCACCGCGGGGTCCAGGTCGTGGTGGGGACTCCGGGACGCGTCCTGGACCTCATCCGGCGCGGGGAGCTGCGCCTCGAATCGGTGGGGACCGTGATCCTCGACGAGGCCGACCGGATGCTGGACATGGGCTTCATCGTGGACGTCGAGACGATCCTGGCCCGCTGCCCGCGCCAGCGCCAGACTGCGCTGTTCAGCGCCACCATGCCGTACGCCATCCTCCGCATCTGCGACCGATTCATGCGGCGCGACGCGGACCACATCGCGGTCCGACCCGAGATGAAGCTGGTCGAGACCGTCCGCCAGATGGTCTATTTCGTGGCCGAGCAGGACAAGGTGGCGGCCCTTCTCGAGCTGACCGATGGGTTCGGGTTCGATCGGCTCCTCATCTTCCGCCACACGCAGATCGGGGTGGATCGGCTCACCGCCTCGCTCAAGCGGCGTGGGCGGAACGCCGCTGCCCTCCACGGTGGCCTGTCCCAGCGGGAGCGGGAGAAGACTCTGGCCGCGTTCAAGGCCGGGGAGATCCAGTTCCTGGTGGCCACCAACGTCGCCAGTCGCGGGCTGGACATCACGGACCTGCCCTACGTCCTGAGCTACGACATCCCCGAGGACGCGGACACCTATGTCCACCGCGTGGGTCGCACCGCGCGGATGGGACGCACCGGGACGGCCATCACGTTCGTCGCCGAATGGGACCTCGACGCCTGGGAGGCCATCCGCTCCGAGGTGGGGATGGAGGTCGAGGAAGGGGAGCTCGGCCTGTACCGATGACCGATCAGCCGCTCTCCACCCGGTCGATGACCGATCCGGCCCGGAGCGAGGAGCCGATCCGGCCCCAGCTGGCCACCGAAGCGCAGGTGGGGATAAACAGCCCGCACTGGTCGTTCGAGCCGTACTGGATCGGCGAGCGGCTCCTGGCCCGCGTGGCGGAGGGCGAGGTCCGGCTGACCGATGCCAGCGGGCTCCCGGTGGACGACTTCTATCGCGACCTGGCCGACATCCTGCGCACGTCGGTGGATGCCGACCAGGCGGTGCTGGATGGGATCTGGACCGCGCAGCCGTTCCTCGGCCACGGCTCGGCGGCCGAGCGCTGGTCAGAAGCGTTGGCCGATGAGGCCGGCGAGCTGCCCGAGGAAGGGCCTGATCCGGCCACCCTGGAGACCCGCCGCGCGTATGTGGTGGTCGACCTCGTCGAGCTCGACGGCCAGTTCCTGGGCGACCTGCCGTACCAGGAGCGCCGCCGCCTGCTGTCAGGCCTCGTGAGCGAGAGCGTCCGGCTGCGCGTCACGCCATCGGTCAAGATGCCGCTGTCCTCGTGGTTCCATGCCTGGCAGGAGAACGGCTTTTCGCGAGCCGTCGCCAAGCACGCGAACTCGCGCTACATGCCGGGGACGGCGAACGAGGACTGGATCGTGATCAAGATCGACCCCGACCGGCACCCCGGCGTGGCCGGCCTGTTCTGGAAGGGACGCAAGAAGCGCGAGATCACCCGGTGACAGTCGCCTCCGCCCTCGATGCGCGCGGACGGGCCGCGGTGCGTGGGGTCGGCCAGGCGGACCTCATGGTCGGGATCCCCAGCTTCGGCAACGCCGACACCATCGGCTACGTGGTGCGGGCTGCCACCGCCGGTATGGTCCAGTACTTCCCCGACCTCAAGCCGGTCCTGGTCAACGCCGACGGCGGGTCCCCGGACGACACCCCGCGCGTGGCTGTCAGCACCGAGAGCCCCGCCTACCTCGAGAAGATGATCCTGGTCAGGCCCCCGCACCGCTTGCGACGGGTGGCCGTCACCTACCAGGGCCCAAGTGGGAAGGGGTCTGCCGTCCGGGCGCTGCTGGAAGTCGCCCGCGAGCTGAAGGTCGAGGCGCTGGTCCTGGTCGACTCCGATTTGAGGAGCATCGTGCCCGAGTGGATCGAGCTGCTGGCCGGCCCCATCCTCAAGGGCGGGTACGACTACGTCGCGCCGCTGTACGCGCGCCACAAGTTCGACGGCACCATCACCAACCAGATCGCCTATCCCTTGACCCGGACGCTGTACGGACGCCGGATGCGCCAGCCGATTGGCGGCGAGTTCGCCTTCAGTCGCGACCTGGTGAACGCCCTGCTCGAGCTCGAGGACTGGGACGAGGGGACGGCGAAGTTCGGGATCGACATCTGGATGACCCACCACGCCCTGGCCGGCGGGTTCGCCGTGTGCCAGACGCGCCTGGGCGCCAAGATCCACGATCCCAAGGACCCGGCGTCGGACCTTGGGCCCATGTTCCGGCAGGTGGTGGGCACTCTGTTCCGGATGGCCGGTTCGATGTCTGAGGCCTGGCTTCCGATCCGCGGCTCGCAGGCGGTTCCCGAGTATGGCTTCGAGCGGGTCGTTCTCCCGGAGCCGATATCGGTCAACCAGCCCAAGCTGGTGGATGCATTCGAGACCGCTCGGCTGGCCCAGCGCCAGGTGTGGAAGCGCACCCTGGCCGGCGAGCAGCTCGAACGCGTGCTGGCCCTGGTCGCGGACGATCCCGCCGCCTTCGTGTTTCCCTCCGAGCTGTGGATCCGGTGCCTGTACGACGCCCTCCTGGCGTTCCAGCGGCCGGGGATCGATCGCGAGGCGCTGCTCGCGGGACTCACTGGCCTGTACTTCGGGCGCACGGCGGCATTCTTCAACGAGGCCGCCGAGATGACCGATGAGCAGGCCGAGCGGGTGATCGAAGGCCAGGCTCGCGAGTTCGAGGACCTCAAGCCGTGGCTGGTCCGCGCCTGGCTGGCCCAATCGGCGCCACCCGCTCCAATCGCTCCGCCCGCGCCTCCGACAGGAACGCCGGGCTGATGGCCCGCCGACGGGGGCCGTATCGGGTCCTCATGCCCCTGGCCAACCCGCGGACCGCTCGGGACCTGATCCGGATCGGCTCGCGTCTCGCCCATCGACGCCCGACCGAGATCACCGCCCTGGGCATCGTCGAGGTCCCCGAGGGGGTGTCGCTGGCGGAGGGCGCGAGCCGCGCGCGCGAGGCGCGGCGACTCCTCCAACGCGTGCCGGACTTCCGGGACGACGAGTCGGTCGAGGTCCGGACTGCGGTCCGCATCGGGCGGCTTGCGGCGGAGGGGATCGTTGAGGCCGTGGCCGAGATCGGCGCCGACCTGGTGGTCTTCGGCTGGGGCGGCCCGCCGCCTCCCGGGCAGCGGCACGCGATCTTCTCGACGACCATCGACCAGGTGGTCCGGGAAGCGCCGTGCGACATCGCGGTCGTCAAGCAGCGGGCGCTGGGGACGGTCGGCTCGATCCTGGTCCCGGTCCGCGGCGGCCCGAACGCGGAGCTGGCCCTGTCCCTGGCCGCCGACCTGGCGCGGGGGTTCGAGGCCGAGCTTGTGGTGCTCCACGTGGTCCCGCCCGAGGGCGGCTCCGCCGCACTCGAGGAAGAACGAGCGGCGCTCGCACGCGTGGTCAAGCGCAACACGCGCGGGGTGAAGGTCCGGCAGCTGGTGGTCGAGGCGCCGACCGTGCGCGGCGCCATCCTGCGGGAAGCGGCGCACCACGACCTGGTGGTGGTCGGAGCCTCCGCCCAGCCGACCGGCGCCGGATCGGGCAGACGCCTGTTCGGTCGGCTGGCTGAGACGGTGGCCAGCCGGGCCAAGCCGACGGTGATGGTGGTCAAGACCGGCGAGCCGTTCACGGCGGTCACCTTCGAGCACCTCAAGGCCGAGTCGGGAAGCCTGGCCGCCGCCGATGCGGCGATCGAGCAGAGCCGCAGCCTGCCCAGCGTCGTGGACCGGTGGTTCGCCGAGAACACCTTCGACACCACAGAGTTCCGCGATCTCAAGCGCCTGGTGGACCTCAAGGAGCACCAGGGGCTGACCATCAGCGTGGGGCTGCCCACCCTGAACGAGGAGAAGACGATCGGTCTGGTCATCCGTCGCATCCGGGATGCGCTCATGACCCGCGTCCCACTGGTGGACGAGCTGCTGGTCATCGACTCGGCGTCCACTGACCGGACCGTAGAGATCGCCCGTGAGCTGGGGGCGCCGGTCCGCCAGCACGACGCGATCCTGCCCGAGCTGGGGAGCCACGTCGGAAAGGGCGAGGCGCTGTGGAAGAGCCTGTACGAGCTGCGCGGCGACATCGTGGTGTGGGTGGACACCGACATCCGCAACATCCAGCCCCGGTTCGTGTATGGCCTGCTCGGCCCGCTGCTGCGCGAGTCGCGAATCCACTACGTGAAGGGCTTCTACCAGCGTCCCCTGGCGGAGCGTGGGCGGCGGTTTCCCGACGAAGGCGGACGGGTCACCGAGCTCACCGCGCGGCCGCTCATCAACCTCTTCTTCCCCGAGCTGTCGGGCATCATCCAGCCCCTGGCCGGCGAGTACGCGGGCCGTCGGGAGCTCCTCGAGTCGGTGCCGTTCTTCACCGGGTACGCGGTCGAGATCGGCCTTTTGATCGAC
>JBIOTW010000064.1:0-6680 GCA_044866355.1 Candidatus Limnocylindria bacterium
CTCACGGTGATCCTCGGTGAGGAGGTGTCGAGCGCCGACGGAGAGATCGTGGGTCTGTTCATCGACGACACGGTTCCGCCCGGCCTGAGCGCCGAGGACACCGCGGATGCCATCAGAGCGCAGGGCGGACTCGTATCGGTACCTCATCCGTTCGATCCCTTTCGCCGATCCCATCTGCATGAAGAGGCGCTGGAGCGGATGGCGGCCAGCGGCCGCATCGACGCGGTGGAGATCTTCAACAGCCGTGTGACGTTCGCTCGGCACAATCAGCGCGCGGCCGACTTCGCGGCGCGTCACCAGATCCCGGGCGTGGCGGTGTCCGACTCCCACACCGCGCTTGAAGTGGCCATGAGCTTCAACGCGCTCCCCGCGTTCGCGAGCGCGGATACGCTGCGAGCCGCGCTGCCCCGCAACGAATGGCACGGGAGCCGCACCACCAAGCTCGTCCACCTGGGCACCCGCTGGGCTGTGGCGTCCAAGTGGGTTGGGCGTGGGGCTCGACCGGACCGATGAGCGACGGACCGATGAGCGACGGACCGATGAGCGAAGGACCGATGAGCGGAGAACCGCGGCACGGGCATTCGGTCTACGAGCCGAGCGAGTTCCTGGGCGCGCCGGCGGCCGAGGTCATCCCCGAGAGCGAGGTCTCGCTGGCAGAGCGGTTCCTGAACCTTCGGACCATTGGCTCGTTGGTCTTCGCGCTCCTGCTCCTGTTCCTCTTGTTCCGGGTCGTGCTGGACATCGACTTCGCGGCCACGTGGGCCTTGATCCAGGGCGCCGACCCGCTGCTGCTCCTGGGCGCCCTGGTCATGTACTACCTGACCTTCCCACTCCGCGGAGGCCGATGGTGGTACGTGCTGGGCAAGGTTGGGACGCAGATCCGGTACTGGGTGGCCACCGAGATCCTGTTCCTGTCGTGGTTCGTGAACTGCCTGGTCCCCGCCAAGCTGGGCGACCTATATCGGGCATTCCTGCTCAAGGGCAACTTCGGGGGATCGGCGTCGCGGACGGTGGGCACGATCTTCGTCGAGCGGATCGCAGACGTGGTCGTCATCTTCTCGCTTGCCTTCGCGGCAGGGTTCTGGAGCTTCCGGGGCCGTCAGCGCCCCGAGGTTGACCTCATCTTCGTGGCCGGTTTCCTATTGGTTGCGGTGCTCCTCGTGACATTGATCGGGCTCCGGTTTGCGGGCCATCACGTCGACCGATTTCTGCCCGCCCGGGTGGAGGGGTTCTACCGCCGGTTCCGAGAGGGAAGCACGGCGGCCCTGACCCCTCGCTCGGTGGCGGTGATCGGGAGCGTGACCGTCCTCATTTGGCTGGCTGAGGGTTTCCGAGTGCTGTTCGTGATTCGCGCCCTCGACCTTCCCAACGCTCAGCTGGGCATCTCGGCCGCCGTGTTCGTGGCCCTGGTCGCCGCCCTGCTGACGGCGATTCCGCTCACGCCGGCCGGGTTGGGTTTCGTGGAGGCCGGGATCGTGGGAGCGCTGACCTTGTACGGGGTGAGCGCGGAGTCCGCGGTGGCAATCGCCTTGACCGATCGAGCCATCTCGATCCTGACCGTGATCGTGTTGGGCGGGATGGATTACGTGCGCAGCCCCCTCGTGCGGCAGGCTCACAGGGCTGGTTTGGGCAATCCGCCGAGGCAGGAACCGCTGACCGGCACCTGACCGAGGTACCTTTGTCCCATTGAGGCGACGCGTCCCGAAAGGGATGCTGCGGGTGCGCGCACGCACCACCCGCGTCGTGGGTGGCGGGCGCCATACGAGCCTCGTGCATGACGCTCCAGACGCCGCGTTCCTTCAATAGCTGGCTTCGCGGCCAGCTGAAGGAGAAGAAGATGAGCCAGCGACAGCTGGCCCTCCAGTCGGGAGTCGACCATTCGACCATCTCCCGGCTGATCAAGGGCGATCGCATGCCCTCCCTGGGGACCGCCACCAAGCTGGCGCGGGGCCTGCGGGAGATTCACGACGAATCCGAGGGGCCCACCTACTTCGCTGGCCTGGCGGCCCGCCAGCTCCTGCCCACCAGCCGGGTGGAGTACGCCCTGCGTGGCGACGAGCTGCTCACCGAATCGGACGTGCGCGAGCTCATGCAGGCCTACATCGCCGCCCGG
Organism: Candidatus Limnocylindria bacterium; assembly: GCA_044866355.1. Taxonomy (GTDB): domain Bacteria; phylum Chloroflexota; class Limnocylindria; order QHBO01; family QHBO01; genus DASTEQ01. The sequence continues at coordinate 2,114 of JBIOTW010000064.1, forward strand.
TCGCGTCGGCTGCGCCCGGGCGTGGGCGGCAACGGGCCGAACGGGGGCGGCCCCGCCGGCCCGTCGAGCAAGGTCCAGTCGGACTCGTAGTCTCCCGGCCAGGCCGGGTCTGCTAGCGTGGGGCAGTGGATGCGCCCGACCAACCCGCTGGCGACGAGCCGGACGCCGCGGAACGGAATCCCGCTGAGCCCGAAACGGCCGCCGGCCCGGACATCGCGACCATAGCCCTGCTCGTCTACTTCATCGCCCTGATCGGGATCGTCACGGCCCTGCTTCTGCTCCCGATCCTGGCTGGGGGCTCCACCGCCTAACTCCCTCCGCATCCTCGGGCCGCCGGCCGTCGTCTGTGGTTGTCCGCTGTTGTCAGCGCGCGACGATCGGGTCGATCAGACCGTGGCCGCCTCCGGCCCGCCGATACACGACACTCACACGCTGGGTCTGGGCACTGAGGAAGACGAAGAAGGTCTGACCCAGCTCGTCCATCCGCGCGATGGCATCTTCCGGAAACATCGGCACCATGTCGACGCGCCTGATCTCGACCACCCCAGCGGCCTCTCGCAGCGCGGCGCGACCGCGGCCCCGCGCGGCTCCCATTGGCATGGGCGGTGGCACGCGTCTCGCGTCGCGCAGGCGCTCCTTGGCGCGGACCACCTGGCGCTCGAGCTTGTCGATCACCGCGTCCACCGCGGCCATGGGAGTGGCAGCGGAGGAGGTGGACCGCATGGTGGCTCCGTTCGTGACCAGGGTGATCTCCGCAACGTGGGCGGCATCGGCGGCGCGCGACGCCTTCGCCGTCAGCTCCACGGTGGCGTGGGCCGGAGCATCCGCGACCCGATCCAGCCGCTGAAGCTTGCGCTCGATCCGAGCCTTGAGTCGCTGGTCGAGCTCGAGATGACGGGCGTGGAGGGTGGTTTTCACACACGGTCTCCGGATCGCGGGCGAACCCTACGGTAACACTTGGCCTGGCGGCCGGCGATCACACCTCCCGAGCAACCGCGAACCCATAGACCGCCGGCACACCCCCGGCGCGGAGGATGAACGCGCAGGCCTCCAGGGTGGCTCCCGTGGTCAGGATATCGTCAACGAGCACCACCGTGGGCAACGCCGTTCCTGGCGCGCCGGGCGGCTGCTCGGGGCTCAGCTCCATGGACTGGCTGAGGTTCCGCAGACGCGTCGCACGGTCCAGACCATGTTGGCGTTGGGTGGCACGCCGGCGGACGAGGGCCGCCCACAGCGGGAGACCCGCTCGGCGGGCGAGCTCACGGGCCAGCAGCTCAGCCTGGTTATAGCCGCGGTCGCGCTGTCGAGACCGATGGAGCGGGACCGGGACCAGGGCCGAAGGCCCGCTGACGGCCAGGAGCCGGTTGAGCGCCGGCAATGCCAGCTCGGCGAGAGGGCCAGCCAATCGCCGCCCTCCGCCGTACTTGAGTCGACGCAGGATGCGCTGCGCGGAATCGCGGTGGGCGAACGCCGCCATGGCCAGGATCAGGGCATCACCGACCACGATTTTGGGATCTGGCGCGAGAAACCGATCGCCAGCCGAACCCAATGGCCGCAGGCTGGCTCTGCAGCCGGGGCAGATGGCCGCCCCGTAGCGGCCACAGCCCGCGCACGACGACGGCAGCAGGAGATCGAGCACAGCCACGCCCCACTCTCTCGCGGCCGGCTTACCACCCCCTCATCCGTGTCTTAGCGGATCAGCCAATCGGTTCGAGCGCCAACTGGTCTCCGACCTCTATGCCCGCCGCGCGCGCCATCCCTGCGGGCAGTTCCAGGCAATCGCGGGCTCCCCGAACCCAGGCCACGATTCGCCACGGGCGGAGCCGCTCCACGACCCGCACCACCTGTCCGCCACGGTCCACGAACACCGCATCGATCGGGAAGCGCATGAAGAACATGTGGATCGACGGCGAGCGCTCGATCCACACCCCCTCGCCGGTCGGGAGATCGGCCGTCCCAAGGAGGCCCACCGTGCGGTCTCGCAGCGATCGAGCGACGCGGCATCGCGCGACGGCCACGGTTCCGCGGGTCAAATTGGCCACCCGTGCCCACTCCGCCACGGCGCGGATGGTACGCGGATCGGGAACGACCTAATTGATCAGGGTCACCGTCAAGAGGGCGTCGTCACCGGGTGCGATGGGGCGAACGCTGATCGGTCCGGGCGCCTCGAACTGCAGGACGAACCAACCCTTCAGACATCCCACCTTGCCCGGAGGATCGGGGTTCTCGATCAGGGGCGAGCCGGGGAGCTCTCCGCACTCGGGGTCGTTGCCGCCGGTGAAGGCGCCATCGAGCTTGAAGCCGATCCAGTACGGCACGTGGTAGTACAGGTTGTTGCCGTTGCCGGACCAGTCCACGAAGCTGGGGCAGTCGCTGGGTGGATTGGGGTCGGGTATGTCTTCGTCGCAGGTGAAGTCGTGCACCGGGAGCGCGATAACACTGTCCTCGGGCTCGGGCGTGCCCGGATCGGTTCCGGCGAACGCGTTCAGCTCATCCTCGAGGGCGTTCACGTTGCCGGTCTGGGTGTGCACCCAGGCGGGGATCGGGATGAAGACCTCGCATGGATCCTCGATCGACTCTTCCAGGCGCTGCCCACAGTCCCAGTCCAGCCAGCCCACCGAACCGGGGGCTACGTCGCACAAGGGGACTATGGCCAGGTTGCCCTCGTCGGCGTCGGCCTCGTCGATGATCTCGTACGGCTCCCAAGTGCCGTCCCCATCGTCGGTCTGGATTGTGAAGTCGACCGGATTGATCCGGTCGCACACCTGGCTGGTCTCCGGGAAGGTAACCGGCAGCGCGCCACCGATGGCGTCCAACGCACCCACCACCGCGATCGCGTCCGCGACAGCCGTCAGCTGCGGAACGCCGATGACGGGCATCAGGAACGTGTCGAACGTCTCCGAGGTGCGAGCCTTGACGCCCTGGGCTCCGGTCGGGATGGGCACCCCAACACCGGAACAAGGTCCAACCGCAACCGGCGGCACGAGTGGGTCGCCCTGGAAGTCGATGTACTCCGCGGCCTCGATGACCACGCCGTTCGAGGCGGCCGCCGCTTGCACGGCGCAGGCCACGTCGTAATCGGTGGGCTCGGGCGAGTCTCCGGCGATGTAATGCTGGACGACGATCGTGCCCGCCTTGGCAACCGCGTCGGCGCCGTTCTGGGTGTCCCGCTGACGGGTCCAGGCGTAACCGCCGTCGATGACCAGCCCGACCATGGCCACGATGGCGACCATGCCCATGGCCACGATGACCAGCACCTGTCCGCGCTCGGCGCGGTGGGCTACGGACTTCATCCGAACGTCTCCTCTAGCTTCCAAGGGGGCAGCCGGCCCCAACGCAGTTGAATTCGACCGGGAACCGCACCTCTCCGGTCACCCACATGGGACCGATCAGGGCGCCGATGATCGGTGTGGCGGCCACGTACTGGTAGCGGACCTGAACTACTGCCAGGCAGCCGAAGATCTGCTGGGTGCCAATCGCGAAGTCGCACGAACCGGGGTCGTTCGGGGTCCCTGGGCACGTAGGAGTCGAGGACGCACACCGGTAGTCGACGGACACGTCATCCGGCGCGATGTCGAGTGCCACGGCATGCTGGGCGGCCCTGGCCTGGATGTCGGTCAATGTCTGGTTCACGGTCGCCTCGCGTCCCCCCTCGCGGGCCGCGTTGTTCACCGTGTGATTGGCGAACACCAGGCGCCCCCCGTCGAAGATCCCGACCAGGATCAGGATGAAGATCGGCAGGATCAGGGCGAACTCGACCAGCGTCTGGCCCCGGCTGGTCTCCGATGCGCGGGTCACAGCGTCACCACCATCGGCGAGATCAGCGGCTGACACGAGTTGGCCGGTAGCGACTGGTCCGTCACCTTCCGATTCTTGTTCGGTCCCACCGGCTGGGGCGTGTAGAGGAGTCCGTCGAAGCCAGCCGAGACCCAGGCGGCATGGGCATCGATGTTCTTCTTGTCGAAAAGGTCCGGCACCTTCCCTTCGCCGGCCGGGCAGCTGATGGGTGGCGGAGGATTCACCGGCGGTGGCAGGCCGCTCACCATCGTCCGGTTGATCGCGAAGTCCGACCGACCGTACAGCGTGACCGGGGCACCGAGGAAGCTCTCCGCCAGAGGCGTCAGGAGATCGAAGCTGCAGCCGAGATCGACGCGCGCCAGCGCGCCGTCGTCGAAGTTTTCGCTCCCGTCGCCGTCCGGGTCGAAGTTGGGAGGCGGCACCGGGTTTCCCTGGCACCCCAGCGACTGAAGGTCCTCGCTGACGAGCAGCTCGTAGTGGGCCTGCTGATCGAGCTCCTCCGGATTGGGGATGCCCTCCCACGCATCGGCGTGGCTGGCGGCGTAGTCGGCGCCGATGCGGCTCGCGTTCTGGAGCGCGACCCAGCCGAAGAACAGGCGGCCAGCGTCGAGGGCCATGACCAGTAGCAGGACGAGGAGCGGCAGGATGATGGCCATCTCGACGACGGCCTGGCCGCGACGATGCGAATCCAGGGGTGGAGGGGCGAACACCCGCGTGACTCCGTGCGAGTAAGGGCGAACCGCGGGGCCCACGCGGTCACGCAGTATAG
>JBIOTW010000065.1:0-22908 GCA_044866355.1 Candidatus Limnocylindria bacterium
TCCGCCAGTGGTCCCCAGGATCTCGTCGAACAAGGTATCGATATAGGCCGTCGCCAGCTCGGGCGAGTTACGGATGAAGGTGACGTACTCAATCAGCTCCCAGGCGATGGCGCTAACCGCCGCGTAACCCAGCGCCAATCCGAATCGGTTCAGGCGTCCCAATGGGAGGAAGGCCAGCGCCAACGCCACCCCGCCGGTCATCAGCGCCCAGTTCACGAAGTGGTTCGCGTCATCCCACCACTCGACGGTGTCGTACAGGTCCAGCGCATTGCCCGCAACGTCGATGAAAAACGGGAGCGTGATCAGGATGTCGATCGCGACGGGATACGGATGCCGGCGGAACCGGACGAACCAGATGGCCGGCACCAGGAGCATGGCCAGCCCGTAGGTCAGGACCCGTCCCTGCATCGCCTTGCCGGCGAACTGGGGCAGGTCCGGGAACAACAGCGCCAGCGCGAGCAGCGCCACCAGGGCGACCTTGATGCCGATGTCGATCGCCAAGGCCCAGCCATTCGGCCGCATGGGTCGCAGACTGCCCCGTCGGCATGGCGGGGTCAAGGATTGGACCGATGGTCGCGGCCGACCGATGATGACCGCCGACCGATGATGACTGCCGACCGATGATGACCGCCGACCGATGATGGGGGCACCGAAAGGAGAACCCGACATGAAGTGGGTCACCCGCGAACATCCCAAGACCGATCGGATCGCCTGCCCGTGGCTGATCCGCAAGTTCATCGACCCTGACGCCGAGATCCTGTACGTCCCCGACGCCGAGGTCCTCCCCACCGCCGAGCGCGAGGGCGGCATCAGCTTCGACACGCCCGGCGCTCAGTACACGCATCGGGACGGGCTCTGCTCGTTCGAGGTCCTGATCGCGGATTACCAGCTGACCGATCCCGCCCTCGAGGTCATGGCGTCCATCGTCCACGGGGCCGACATCGACAAGGGGATCGACACCACCCGGGAGTCGCCGGGCCTGTTGGCCATCTCCCACGGGTTTGCCCTGCTGGAGCTTCCCGATGAGCGGCAGCTCGAGCTCGAGCTGCCGGTGTACGACGCGCTGTACGCGTGGTGCCAGACGCAGGTCCGCAGCCCCGTTCCAGCCTGACCCGAGCCTCGCGCGAAATTCCCAGTAGGCGGTAGTAACGGCCAACATGCGACCGATGCGGCCGAGGAAGACCGCCGAACTTGGCGGTTCTTCCCGCCCGGTGGGGAGAATCACGAAGAAACGGCTCGAATCGAAGCCCCATGGCCGGTCCCGCAGTGCCTTCTTGGCCGATATTCCCGTCGGGCGGTAAGAGGAGCGACTTGGCAGGCTGGCCCGACGCGTTTCCATCGTGGCGCGTGCCAAACTGAGCGGGCACGTGCCTGACGAACAGGACCCTGGCCTCCCCACCGGTACGGTGACGTTCCTGTTCACCGATATCGAGGGCTCGACGCGCCTGCTCACCGCGCTGGCGGATCGGTATCCAACGCTGCTCGATGCGCACGCGAACATCATTCGGTCGGCCGTCGCCAACCACGCCGGGAAGGTGGTCGAGACGGAGGGGGACGCGTTCTTCGCCGTCTTTCCGTCTGCGCTGGACGCGGTGGCCGCGGCGGCCGACGCGCAGAGCAACCTGGCCGCCGCCGTGTGGCCGGACGGCCTGGCGGTCCGGGTCCGCATGGGCCTGCACAGCGGGGAGGGCCGGGTGGGCGGCACCGGGTACGTGGGGCTGGACGTCCATCGCGCGGCCCGCATCGCCGCTGCCGGATCGGGCGGTCAGGTCCTTCTGTCGGATGCCACCGGGGCGCTGGTTGCGCAGAGCCTGCCGGCCGAGGCCACGTTGCGCGACCTCGGGGAGCATCGGCTCAAAGACCTGCCCGCCCCCGAGCGCCTGTGGCAGCTCGACGTCCAGGGCCTCCCGTCGGAGTTTCCCGCGCTCCGGACCCTCGAGCAGCGCCCGAACAACCTGCCGCTGGCCATCAACCCGCTGATCGGGCGGGAGAAGGAGCTGGCGGAGATCGCGGAGCTGCTGAAGCAGCGACGCCTGCTGACCCTCATCGGCCCGGGCGGGGCCGGCAAGACGCGCCTGGCCCTGGCCACGGCCCGCGCGCTGCTGACCGAGTACTCCGACGGGGCGTTCTTCGTGTCCCTCGAGGATGCGCTGGATCGGACGAGCGTGGCGGCCGCCATCGGTTCGGCGCTGGGAGTCCGCGAGAGTCCAGATCGCGACCTCGAGGAAGGGATCCGGGTCTACCTCCGCGAGCGCGAGCTGCTGCTCGTACTCGACAACTTCGAACGGGTCCTGGATGCCGCGCCGATCGTCTCCGACCTCCTCGCCCACGCGCCGGGGCTGAAGGTCATCGCCACCAGCCGATCGCAGCTCCACCTGTCGGGCGAGCAGGACTACCAGGTGCCGCCGCTCAGGATCCCCGACCCGCGCCATCTGCCCCCGCTCGCCGCCCTGTCCCAGTACGAGGCGGTTGCCCTGTTCATCGAGCGCGCCGGCGCGGTCAAGCCCGGATTCGCGGTCACCAACGAGAACGCCCCCGCGGTGGCCGAGATCTGCAGCCGGCTGGACGGGCTGCCGCTGGCAATCGAGCTGGCCGCCGCGCAGGCCCGGCTGCTCACTCCGGAGGCGATCCTGGCCCGGCTCGAACGGCGCCTCCCGTTCCTGACCGGCGGCGCGCGTGACCTTCCCGACCGGCAGCGCACCCTGCGCAGCACCATCGACTGGAGCTTCGAGCTCCTGGAAGCTGCCGAGCGACGGCTCTTCGCGCGGCTGTCGGCCTTCGCCGGCGGCTGGACCATCGACGCGGCGGAAGAGGTCTGCAACCCGCGGACCGAGCTGGGCATCGACACGCTCGAGGGCCTGGCCTCGCTGGCGGACAAGAGCCTGATCCATCCCGCCGCAGGCGGCGACAGCGAAACCCGGTTCGAGATGCTCCAGGTCATCCGCGAGTTCGCCGCCGAGAAGCTCGAGGCCGGTCCCGATGCGGACGAGATCCGCCGTCGGCACGCCCTCCGCATGCTGGCCCTCGCCGACGAGGCGGAACCCCAGCTCGTCCGAGCCGACCTCCGGCGCTGGCAGGAGAAGCTCCGCCGCGAGGAGGAGAACCTGCGGACGGCGCTCCGCTGGGCCCAGGATCACGGGGAAGCCGAGATCGGGATGCAGCTGGCGGGCGACCTGTGGCGCTTCTGGCACTACTGGGGCGAGTTCCGCGAGGGCGCTCGCTGGCTGGAGTCCATCCTCGAGCTGCCCGGGGCGGAGAAACCCACCACCGCCCGAGCCCTGGCGCTCAGTGGGCTGGCCGGGGTCCGCTTCTGGCAGGGAGACGTGGCACGGGCCACCGCGCTGTACGAAGAAGCGCTTCCCATCTACCAGGAGCTGGGATCGGACCGACAGATCGCCGACGCCTTCCTCACCACCGCGTGGGCGGCCCTGGCCCGGGGAGACTCCGCGACAGCCCGGAACCGCGGCGAACAGGCCCTCGAATACTTCCGACGCGCTGACGAGCGCGCCGGCGTGGCGCTCGTCACCGCGTGGCTGTGGTCAGCCCCGTACCTGACCGGACTGGGGGGCGACGCGGAGGGCGCGGTGGCGGCGGCGCGGGAAGCGGTCCAGGAGTTTCGCGAGGCGGGCCGTCCCTTCGACGAAGCCGACTGGCTGGGGACCTTGGCCATGCTCTACGAGCGCCGCGGCGACCACGCCAGCGCCTGGGAGGCGTTCCGCGAGGCGCTCCAGGTCAACCACGCCATCCGCAACGTGGGGGTGCTTCCCTGGTTCAAGTTCGGCGCCAAGCTGGAGCTGGCCCGTGGACGTCCAGAACGGGCCGTGCGCATGGCCGCGGCCGCCGAACGGTCCATCGAGGAGCTCGGCGGCGAGCTTCCCGTCCTCATCACGGGCGTCGGTGACCCGCTCGAGGACGCGCGCCCGCTCCTGGACGCGGACGCGTTCGCGGTGGGCGTGGCAGAGGGGCGCGCCATGACCCTGGACCGGGCCGTCGCCTACGCGCTGGAACAGGAGCACGAGCACGGGCAGGATTAGCGCATGACCGATGACCGCAGGACCGATCACCGCAGGACCGATGACCGGAAGACGGATTACTCCCGCAAGGAAGCAGCCGATCGGGCCGGCGTCAGCCTGGAGGAGATGAACCAGCTGATTCAGCTGGGGATCCTCAGGCCCGCCGAAGGCGATCGGTTCACCTCGGGGGGCGTGCGCAAGGCGGAGATATCGCACAGCTTGGCTGCGTCAGGGCTGCCGGTAGAGGACCTCGCAAGCGCCATCGCCGGCGGCGCCCTCTCCCTCGACTTCGTGGAGCAGCCCAGCTACGAGCGATTCACCGCGCTCAGCGACCTCACTTTCGCCCAGGTCAGCGCGAAGACCGGGGTCCCCGTCGAGCTCCTGATGGTGATCCGTGAGGCGGTAGGTGGAGCGCCAGCCACGCCGGACGAGCGGCTCCGCGAGGGCGAGCTGGAGATCGTCCCCTTTATCGAGATCCAGGTGAGCCTGGGTTTCCGGCACTCGTCAATCGAGCGTCTTCTGCGTGCCTACGGCGACAGCATGCGTCGCGTCGCCGAAACGGAGAGCCAGTGGTGGCGGACCGAGGTGATGGAGCCCCAACTGGCAGCCGGCATCAAAGCGAACCAGATAGGCCTCGGAGAAAGCGAGGCCCAGCTGACGCAGCGCTCCGAAAGGGCGCTGATGTCCATCTTCCGAGCCCATCAGACGCACACGTGGACCGCGAACATCATCGAGGGCTTCGAGACCATCCTCGCCCAGTCCGGATCGGTTCAACGACTGGAGCGGCCGCCGGCCATGTGCTTCCTCGACATCACCGGCTACACGCGCTTGACCCAGGAGCGCGGCGACCGTGCGGCCGCTGACCTAGCCGAGAAGCTGGGCCTGGTAGTGAATCGGTCCACCGTGCAGCACGGCGGCAAACCGGTGAAGTGGCTGGGAGACGGCGTCATGTGCTACTTCCGCGACCCGGGTCCTGGAGTTCTGGCCGCACTGGACATGGCGTCGGGCGTGGCCGATGCCGGGCTGCCGCCCGCCCACGTGGGCCTCCATGCCGGGCCGGTCGTCTTCCAGGGCGGCGACTACTTCGGGCAGACCGTGAACATCGCGTCGCGAATCGCCGAGTACGCCCGACCCGGGGAGGTGCTGGTCAGCCAGGCCGTGGTGGAGGCCGCCGCGGCAGCGCCGGTTGTTTTTGCCGATATCGGCGAGGTGGAGCTCAAGGGTGTGGGCGGCGCGATGCGTCTCCACAGCGCCCGCCGCAGCTAGCCCGACTGGCTAGCCCGCGTCGCTAGGCCTTCTTGATCTTCCGCCAGCCGCCCGCGCGGTTGTTGGCGATGATCTGCTTGAAGATCGCACTCAGCGCGGACCGATTGATCCGCTCGCGCTCACGGATCGCGACGGTGCGCGCGGTCTGGTTGGCGTGGCCGCCGGTGATGATCCGCTCCGGATCGGGAACGATCCCGCCGTCGTACAGGAAGACGTTGACGTGGTCCTTGGCGGCCAGGAGGGCGGCGATGTTGCCCTCCAGGACGAAGTACGGGCGGTCCCTGAACTTGATGGTCTCGACGACCTCGGGGTCTGCCGCGTGGATCAGATCGCGGACCTCGCGGCAGATCTGCTGCTGCCATTCAGGCAGGGCATCGATATAGGAATCCACCCGCGGATCAGGCGTGTACGTCATTAGCCACCTTCCTGTGGCGCATCGCCGTTGACAGCGAACAGCTGCCAGCGACCCGGAACGCCCTTCAGCTCGACGGTCCCCCGATCGGCGAAGCCGATACCCGAGCCGGCAACCAGATCCTTGACCGTGCCCGACACGAGTACCTCACCCGGCTTGGCGAGCGAGGCAATGCGGGAGCCGATGTTCACCGCAATCCCGGCCAGCTTGTCCCCCACCACCTCGCACTCCCCGGTGTGCAGGCCGGCGCGAGCCTCCAGGTTGACGAGACGCAAGGACTCGACGATCGCTCGGGCGCATCGAATCCCGCGGACAGGCCCGTCGAAGCTCGCGAAGAACCCGTCGCCCGCGGTATCGAGTTCTCGCCCCCGGAATCGGTCCAGCTGCCGCCGCACCAGGGTGTGGTGCGTCCCGACCAGCTCTGCCCATCGTCGGTCTCCGAGCTCCGCGGCGCGTTCGGTCGAGCCGACGATATCGGTAAAGAGAACGGTCGAGAGGACGGTCTCGGGCTCCGCTTCACCCCAGGCGCTCTTCACGAAGCGTTCGATCTCGTCGCTCAACCCCGGGACGAGGAAGAACACGGTGTCGGCGCCGCCCAGCTGAACCTGGCGTGCCCCCGGAATCCGATCGGCGATGTACCGCCCCTCATCGGCGTGCTCCGCAATGTTCAGGACCAGGGTCGGCACGCGGATGGACGGCAGGACGTCGCGAATGTCGACATCCCGCGCCATCCGCTGGATCACCATCGCGGCGCCGGGACTGGCCCCCATCCGCAAGTGCTTCGCCAGCCACGCCACGAAGGCCGGGTCATCGACCCGCGACGGGGCCACGGCGCCGACGATTTTTTTCGAGTACTCCGCATCGCCCCATCGGTCACGAGTCTCAGCCAGTGTCTCGCGCCACTCCTCCTCGGTGCTGGCGAACGGATAGTCCGGCGCCCACACGCCCTTCGCGATTGGGTTGTACAGGGCGATGGCCGCAATGCGATCCGGGTAGGTGGCTGCGTACAGCGCCGCCATCGACCCCGCCTCGAAGGTGGCGAACACGGCTGCCCGCTCGGAGCGGGCGGCGTCCATCACGGCGCGCAGATCGTCCATCCGAGCTTCCAGGGTGGGCACTTCTCGGACCCGATCGGACAGGCCCGTTCCTCGCCGGTCGAATTCGATCACGCGAGCGAACGTGCCCAGGCGCTCGAAGAACGCCACGCGTTCGGGTTGCTCCCAGGCAACCTCGATATTGCCCGCAAAGCCGTGGACGAGGACGAGATCGAAGGGGCCCGATCCCGAGATGGCGTAGGCGATGGACACGTCGCCGCTCCGCGCGTAGCGGATCTCGGGTGGGTTCACGTCGGGAGTGTCCAACTCGCCCGCGGCAATGGCAAGGAGCGGCCACGGTTGCTCCCCGCGCGGTGTCACAGCTGTTCGTGCTATCGCGCTACCGTGCTATCGCGCTACACGATGTCACGAAGCGCTGTGACGTCGCACGAAAGCCTCATCGGAGGCCGCCGATAGGGTGAACCGTCGGCGTGCCAACGCCGTAGGCCATCTGTGAGGGTGCGAGCGGGCATGGCCGTGGCCTCCGTCGCGGCCGTCCTGCTCGTAGCCTGTAACTCGCAGACCAGCTCCTCGCCCGCCAGCCCATGGGAGACGAGCGCGACGCCTGGTTGTCCGAGGTCCTCGGCTTCGCCGCAGCCGAGTAGCGCGGCGGCACTGGGCAGGCCTTACCGATACGCCTTTCCCCGTTGTGCCACGCGACCGATTGTGATCAGCAGCTGATCGTCGTCCACCTCATACAAGACCCGGTAGTCGCCGACCCGGATCCGTAGCCCGGACCGATCCCCTCGCAGCGATCTCGCGCCAGGCGGACGCGGCTCGTGCGCTAAACGGTCGATCGCGCGCACCACGCGTCGGCGGGCATCGGGCGCAACCTTCTCGAGCTCACGGAGAGCGGAGGGGACGAACTCCAGCCTGTACGCCACGAGTCGCCTCTAAAACCCGAGCTGGCGCTTGACGTCCTCCCAGGGAATCCGCTCCCGGTTCGCCGGATCCGCCAGCGCAGCCTCGAGGTCGGCCAGGTCAATCTCATCCTCGATGTGCTCGAGCAAATCGAGGTCCTCGATCGGTATGACCGCGGCGACGGCTTTGCCGTGGCGGGTCAGGCGCACCCGCTCACCCCCGAAGGCGACCTTGTTGATGATCGTCGCGAACTGTTCGCGCGCCTCGCTGATCCGATGCTCGGGCGGAGCCATTGTGTCGTCTTCGTACGTCACGTACGTATCGTACGTTTTGCCAGAGTTCGGGTCAAGCCCGGCCTGTCACGGGCGCGTCGACCTCCCGGGCTTTGACCGATCTGGTAGGAAAGCCTACCTTGGCGGTATGAAAGCAATCGTCTCCGAGAAGGGGCAGGTCACCATCCCCAAGCCGCTGCGTCTCGGGATGCCCTGCGCCGATGTCGGGCTGAGGTGGGGTTCGACGCGCTCGATCGCGAGATCGCTCTGGGTGCCGGCCGAGCCTGGCGGGCGTACCGATCCACCGGCGGCACCCGTCGTCGCATCCTCCCCGACTTTCTGGTGGGTGCCCATGCCCGGACCCGGGCCGAGCGGCTGCTCACCCGCGACCGCGGCTTCTACCGAACGTCATTCTCGGACCTCGACGTCCTCGAGCCCTAGGCACGGCCGGGCATGACGCCGCCGTGCCGGACAGGTCGGCACGGCGGTTGGTCTAGAAGGGGTCGACCTACCGCGAGCTCATGCCCGCGTGGACCGGCTCCGGAACCTTCCAGTCGGTGAGCAGATCGGAGAGGACCCGTCGCGCATCGGCGATCTTGTCGACCCCGATCACGATCGTGGCCTTGCCATTGGTGGACTGCACCGGCCCGAACAGCTCGATGTTCACGCCCGCGTCGGCCAGCTTCTTGGCAGTGCTGGCAGCGGTGCCCGGCCTGTCCTCGATCGAGACTGTCAGGACGGGAACCTCGCGGTACGCAATGCCGGCCCCGCTCAGTGCGGTCTTCACGCCCGCCTCGTCATTCGCCAGGAAGGCCGACCCCCCACGGGAGCCAAGCCCCAGGCTGAACGCGTAGAGGTTGATGTCGCGCTGTGCGATGACGGATGCCTGCCGGGCAAGCTCACCCGGCTTGTTGGGGCTTTCGATGATGAAAGCCTGCATGGGAACTACCTCCTGCAGCCTCCCGGCGGTGCCCCTGCCTGGTCACCGGGTTCGCTGCTCCGGACGGGTCCGCTGGGCAGTGAGGGCGGACACTGTCGCGGGTGGCCCGATGTGGACCACGCCTCAACACCCGTCCGCGTCGCCCCTATTTTCCTCCTCTCGCCACGAGGTGTCGAGCCACTCAGCTCACTCAATCGATGCGAAGGCCACGATGCGTTCAAGCCCCTTCGCGTGGGCGCCGCGCCAGTAGTCCTTGCCGCACCCAGGACACGTGAAGAACGTCTCGATGTACTGGCGGGTCAGCGGCGGTAGCCGATGGGCGATGGCCTCCTTGACCACCGGCTCCAGCACCCCGTTGCAGGCCAGGCATCGCGAATAGGGCCGCAGGCGCCCGCTCAGCTGGAAGCGGGCGACGATGTCGCGGACCTGCTGCCGTGGGTCGTCGGAGCGGACGAAATGGCCGTGGGTCAGGGCCCGGTTCTTCAGGAGGCCCACGTCGCGGGTGAGCAGGATCCGCCCTTCGCCGGTCGCCGTGCGGATGAGCTGACGGTCCGAGGCATCCGGCGCGTAGGTGGTGTCGAACCCCAGCAGGCGGAGATAGCGGGCCAGCGTGCCGAGGTGCCCATCGAGGACGAACCGGACGGTGCGCATCGGCTCCGGTCGAAGCCGGACCAGCGGTGCCACGTCGAACGACTCGAATACCGGGTAGACGCTGATCCGGTCGGCGTCTTGGACCTGATACGAGAAATCCACCGACTCCCCGCCCACGACGATGAGCTCCACCTCGGTGTGCGGCACCCCGTACGACTCGATGACGTCCTTCACGCTGCCCGGCTCCCGGAAGGTGTGGAGCACGGTGCCTGACCGATGATTGGCGCCGAGGAAGTCCCGCAGCTCCGCGTAGAACCGGACGACCGCTTGCATGTCAGGCCGATGCTACGGCTGCGCGACGTCATCGACCGCCGCCTATGCTTCGGGGTGGCACGAACCACGAGGGACTCCGGAGATGAAGGCGGCTGTCCGGTACCGCTACGGGTCGCCCGACGTCGTCCAGGTCGTGGACGTCGATCGTCCCGTCCCGGCCGACGACCAGGTGCTCGTCCGCGTCCGGGCCGCGTCGGTCAACCGGGCCGACCTCGACGGCATTCACCCCCGGCCCGGCTTCGTCCGCCTGTTCATCGGCTTGCGCGCACCGAGGAACCCACGGCTAGGCATCGACGTGGCGGGCGTCGTGGAGTCCGTCGGGCCGGCCGTAACCCGGTTCAAGCCGGGTGACGCCGTCTTCGCCGACCTGTACTCGTACGGGGGAGGCGCCTTTGCGGAGTACGTGTGCGTTCCCGAGCAGGCGTTCGAGTCGATGCCGCCCGGGATGACCTTCGAGGAAGCGGCCACCATCCCCCACTCGGCCATCCTCGCCCTCCAGGGGCTGCGGCTGCGGAGCGGCCGAACCGTCCGGCCCGGCGACCGGGTGCTTATCGATGGCGCGTCGGGCAACGTCGGTCCGTTCGCGGTCCAGATCGCCAAAACGATGGGGGCCGTGGTGACCGGTGTTACCAGCACCGACAAGCTCGACTTCGTCCGCTCCCTCGGCGCGGACGAGGTGATCGATTACACAGCGGTCGACTACACCAGGTCCGGCGAGCGGTACGACTGGATCGTCGACACCGACAGCCACCATTCCATCGTCAGCGTCCGGCGAGCGCTGCGGCCCCAGGGCGTATACGTCACGCTTGGCGCTCCGAGCTTTCCGGTCTTCGCCTCGTCCCTGCTGGGACAGGTCGCATCGGCCTTCGGCGACAAGTGGACCGGCCTCCTGCTGTGGTGGCGACCGTTCGACCCCACAGATGTGGCGACGCTCAAGGCACTGATCGCGGCCGGCAAGCTGCGGCCGGCCATCGATCGGCGGTTCTCCCTGAGCGACGTCGTCGCGGCGCTCCGCCACGTAGACCAGGGCCGGGCCAGGGGCAAAGTCGTCATCACGACTGAGCAGCCCGCGTAGAGTCTGAGCTGATGCGCGAGACGCCGGAGGAAATCGCCGAGATCCAGCGCATGTTCGACGCGCACATGGCGCGCGCCAACCCGCACATGGCCTCAATCGTCACCCCCGAGCGGCGTCTGACCGCGGAGCAGGTCGTCCATCACCTGGACGGCAAGCGGTTCGTGGCCTTCGCCACCGTCACGCCCACCGGCAAGCCCCGCGTCTCACCCCTGGACACCCTCTTCCTCCATGGCCGATTCACCCTGTCGACCGATCTGAAGGCCACCCGGGTCGCGCACCTGCGGGCCAACGCCGCCTGCTCGGCGGTCTACATGGAGACCGACCGGATCGCGGTGGTCGCCAACGGGACGGTGGAGTGGATCACCCGCGAGCACATCGACCACGACGAGATCCACGCCGCGTGGCAGGCCACCTACGAGTCGGACCCTTACACCTGGGGCGACGTCATCTTCATCCGGATCGCTCCGATCTCGATGTGGGCCTACGCCTTCCACCCCGAGGAGTTCGTGTAGCCGACGGAGGCCTGAGCCGCTCTCCGGTATACGAGCACGCGCCCGTACCACGTCCCGCCCCGATGGGCGACCACGTATCCCAGCCCGTCCATGATGTCGTCGATGGCCCGATGCCGGTGGGGGTACCAGCGGTCTGGCCTGCGAAGAAGCGCAAGGCGGACGTTATCGGCGCGCTGGAAGGCGCGCATCCACCATGTATCCGCCGGCAGGGTCAAGCCGACCAGCCGCGGCTCCCACCGGGCGGCCGCATGCAAGAACCGGTCCAGGTACGGGTAGCAGCACAGGACGGCATCGGCGACCGCGATGTCGGCCGGGGGCAGCTCAGCGGCGAGCTCGACCACATCGCCATGCCGATACTCGACGCGAGCCGCCAACCCACGCCGCTCGGACTCCTCGCGAGCCGCGGCCAGATACTCCCGCGAGGCGTCGACGTCCAGCGCTCGTGCCGCGCCGGCCTCCAACAGCGCAAGGTGGACGACCCCCACACCCGCCCCGATTTCGCGGATGGTGGCCCCCTCCACACCCTCGGCGCGAAGCGCGTCGATCAGCTCCAGCGTCGTCGGTCGCGGCCCATCCCGCCGCAGCTGCTCCAGATCCCGGCGCCAGCTGTGACCGTCATACCCGATCCGTTCGAGGTCCTCATCGCAGCAGAATCGGTCAGGCAGGCCAGGCATGTACCGATGATGGTCGAGGTTCGGTCAAGCGCCGGCTCGGGGGTCAGACCGATGTTGGACCGATGTGGGCACCAGACTGAGCCCGCTTGGCACCTCGACCCTAGGGGTCGTGTGTCACAGCGGTTCGTGACATCGTGCAGCACGATAACGCGATAGCACGAAGGGCTGTGACGCGCGGTCTAGCCCAGCCACAGGGTCTGGCTATCCAGCTGGCCGTCGCCGGGATAGGCGACAAGCAGCGCGTCCAGCGCCCGGATCAGTCGGCCCATGGCCCGCTTTGTCCGAGGAAATCGGCGCGGCGATGTGAAAATCAGGCCCGCGTGCCGCCGCCCGGTGACCACGGCTGCACGATGCAACTCGATGAAGTCCACAACGTTCTCGGTCACAATCGCGCGCCCTTGGGCAGTGGCCAGGCTCAACAACTCGGCGTCCGTGGCTCCTCGCCCCGTAGGCAGGTCACGTGCGGTAAGGACGTCGTGACCCAGCCGCTGCAGCTGGCGAGCGATCTCCGGCGAGAAGTGCTCGTCCAGCAGGAGTTTCACCGCAGGATCGCCCGCTCCCTCCGCGCCATGTCCCGTTCACGCTCCGCGATTGAAGCCTGATGATCCAGCCAATCATCGACCTCGCGCGGGAAGGCGGCGTAGTAGCGAACCGCCTCCCTCAGGCGTCCTTCGGGGACTTCCAGGTAACGCGCTGCGGCCGCCACCGACCCGCGGTTCTGCTTGACGGTTGCGATCACTTCCCACACGTCTAGCCCGGTCCCCACAAGGACCGCCCGTCTACCGGCCGGTCCGTCAACGAAGCCGATGCCCGGGTGCTCGTCCATTCGCAGCCCCTCCTCCAAGTAGCGCTCAGCCAGGCCGGTCCGCGTCTCGCGAATCTGGTGCGCTCGGGAGTCGAGGCGTTTCAGGGTGGGCTCCGGCAACCGGAACGTGAGGTGCTGCCGTGTATGTGTTGCCATGTGTCACAGCGTACCACAATCATTTCAGAGCGATTCGACCAGGAGCCGCCGCTACCGCTCGGGTCCCTGGCAGCGCGGGCACCAGTAGGTGGTGCGGGGTAGGTCGCTCCCCTGGCGACGCGAGAGGATCAGCGCGCCGCAGCGGCGGCATGGCCGGCCGGTCCGCCGGTAGGCACCCATCGGCCCCGGGCTCCCATTCCGCACGCTGGAACTGAGCAGCCGCCTTGCGGTGGCGATGAGCCGATGGAGGGCCGCGTCGTCCAGCTCCCCGACGGTGACGAACGGTGACATCCGCTCGGTCCACAACGTCTCGGCCCGCCAGATGGTGCCGATGCCGGCCAGGGCCCGCTGGTCAAGAAGCGCCTCGCCGATCGTCAAGCTGGCGCGGGACGGGTCGCGCAGGCGCCGCAACGCCTCCGCCGCATCGAACGTCGGGGACAGCAGGTCCGGGCCGAGACCAACCAGCGCCGGGTGGAGCGACTCCGTGCGCTGTTCGAAGAGCTCGACGACCGGTGCATCGAAGCAGACGGCTACCGATCCGGGAACCTCCAGCACCAGCCGGGCTCGCGACTCGGGCATGCGCCATCGCTCGCCGGGACGGTAGCGATGCCACGACCCGTACAGCTTGAGATGCGTTCGCACCTCGAGCCCGTTCGAGAAGCGAATGAGCAGGTTCTTGCCCTGGGTCTGGATGGCAGTCACGGTCGACCCGACAAGCCGCTCGGCCTGCGGTCCGGGCTGGCGGGCGCGGGCAGCCGTCACCCCGCGACCAATCAGATACGGTCGCAGGCCTGCCGCGGTTCGAACGAGGGTGTCCCCCTCAGGCACGGCGAAGCATCAGGCCCCGATAGCCTGGCACGAAGCCGGCCTCGAGCAGCTCTTCCCGCCGCGCCGCGGAGGCGACCGGCTCGCCATCCACCTTCTTGACGACGAGGTCGCGAACGCGGCCGTCGGCGACGAGGCCACGGAGGCCCGACAACGCGAGCTGGAGCGTGTCGACGTCGTCCGCGGCGGGGAACAGCTGGAGCGATGCACCGCCCCGATCGAGGTAGACGACCGCGGCGCCGTCCACCAGCACGACGTAGGCGCCGGCTGCCCGCTGGAACGGCCGCCGGTCCTCCTCGCCGCGGCGCGGCCAGGCGAGGGCAGCGCCGTACGGCTGGGCCGGATCGGTGGCGGCGAGGAGATGGACGACCGGTGCCCCGGCCTCGGACTCACGGACGGCGCGCAGCCGTTCCAACGCCCCCGCCAACGCGAACTGGGCAGCGCCCAGGCCCTCCACGAAGTAGCCGCGCCGGATCCGCCCCGCCTCCTCCATGGCCCGCAAGATCGGATAGGTAGAGGCGAAGCCGCCCTCGACGCCTTCGGCGACAACCGCTTCCCGGGTCACGATGCCGTGGCGCTCCAGCAGCGCGGTCGCCAGGGCGTGGGCACGCTCGGTGGTGATCACGCCCGGCGCGGCCACCGGTTCGACGAGCGACCAGCGCCCGGCCGCCTCGGGCGGGCCGAGGGTCGTCAGCCGCCCGGGCCGGCGGCGCGCATCGCGGCCGGGTCGCTTCCAGCGCAACGCGCGGAGCGGCGCGAAGGTGTCATTCGTGACCTCCCCCGCCCAGACCAGGTCCCAGAGGGCGTCGAGGACCTCACGGTCCGTGCCACCCCCGGTCGCGGTGTAGATGTCGCGATAGAACGAGGCGCCGCGACGGGTCAGGTGCTCCCGGATCCGTTCGTGACGCTCCCCGCCCGGGCGCTCGCCGTTCGGGCGCGCCGCGCCGGGTTCCGCCGCCGCCCGGCCTGCCGGTCGCAGCGCCTCCCGGCCCGGTCGGTAGAGCACGATCCGCCCGTCGTCGCGGCCCAGGCTCCCCTGCCCCACCCAGGCGACCTCGCCCATCGCCCCCAGCTCGTCGAGGAGCCGAGGCTGGTAACCATTGATCCGGGCTGGCAAGACATCGCGCTCGAGGACACTGGCCGGGATCGGGACGCCGGTCAGCTGGTCGATGACCTCGGCCAGCCGCTCGAGAGCTGCCTGCTGCGAGACCGATGGTCGAGCCTCCCCGACGGGCGCGATCCCATGCCAGGCCGGCAGGAACCGAGCCAGGGCAGTCTGTTCGACCGGCTCCACTTCCCGCCGGAGGCGAGCCAGCGACCGCCGCCGCAGGAGGCGCAGGACGTCCGGGTCGCACCACTCCCGCTCCGCGCCGCCCGGCCGGAACTCCCCCCGGAGCACGGTCTCGGCGGCGAGGAGGCGCTCCAGCGCGTCTTCGACCGGAGCGAGCGGCATGCCCCACCGGGCCGCGGGAGCCGGGGCGAGGAACGGTCCATGGGTCCGGGCCCAACGGGCGAGGAGCCCGTCGAGGGCCTGAACAGCGGCGCCGAGGAATGCCGAAGGCACACCGAGCGGCGGCTGGACTCCCAGCCCATCACGGTAGCGGGCCACATCCTCGATCGCGATCCACCGTTGGTCGCCGGCAATCCGGACCTGAACCGCCCGGCGGGAAGCGGCAAGCTCCTTGAGCCAGCCCGCGGCGACATCAGTTCCGCCCTCGGCACCGCCCACCACGCGGGCGCCCGCCTCATCGGTCGACAGGTCGCCCAGCCGGCGCAGGAGGTCATGCAGGCCATCGGCGTTCTTTGCCTGCCGGTCATCGGTCAGGGCCTGGAGGGAAAGCTCGAGGTCGGCGAGGGCCTCGGGATCGATGAGCTCGCGCAGCTCCTCCTGGCCCAGCAGCTCGCGGAGCAGGTCGCGATCCAGGGTCAGCGCCTGGGCCCGCCGCTCGGCGAGTGGGGCGTCCCCCTCGTACATGTAGACCGCGACGTAGTCGAACAGGAGCGAGCTCGCGAACGGAGAGGCCTTCACGGTCTCGACCGAATGGACCGATATCTCCCGGCGCTGAACTCCGGCCAGGACATCCCGCAAAGCAGGAAGGTCGAAGACGTCCGACAGGCACTCGCGGTAGGTCTCGACCAGGATCGGGAAGCTCCCGTACCGCGACGCGATCGCGAGCAGGTCCG
Source organism: Candidatus Limnocylindria bacterium (assembly GCA_044866355.1). Taxonomy (GTDB): domain Bacteria; phylum Chloroflexota; class Limnocylindria; order QHBO01; family QHBO01; genus DASTEQ01. The sequence continues at coordinate 16,014 of JBIOTW010000065.1, forward strand.
CGGCCCGCTGCCGCTGCTGCCAGAGCGGGGTTCGGGTTCCGGGTCGGCGCCGCGGCAACAGCAGAGCCCGGGCCGCATTCTCCCGGAAGCGGGATCCGAACAGGGACGAGTTCGCCACCTGACCGATGACGAGGTCCTCCACCTCCTCCGGATCGGGGAACAGGGCATCCTCCAGGCCATCGACCGCCGCATCGGCCTCCGGGAGGCGGACCGCGATCCCGTCGTCGGACCAGATGGTCTGGATCTCGGTCCCCAGCCGCTCCCCCAGCCTGGCCTCGATGGCCAGCGTCCAGGCGGCGTGGACGCGGCCACCGAACGGGCTCAGAAGAACCAGCCGCCAGTCCCCCAGCTCGTCGCGGAAGCGCTCGACCACGATCCGCTGATCGGTCGGCACCGCGCCCGCCACCTCGCGCTCCTCCTCGAGGTAGGAAAGGAGGTTCTCGGCGGCCAGCCGGTCGAGATCGTTGCGTTCGCGCAGGCGGGCGAGCGCCGCCCGACGTCCGCGGGCCCCGCGGCCGAGGTCGGCGTCCAGCTCACGGGTCAGGGCACCCACCGCGCGCCCCACCTCGATCGGCCGGCCGAGGGCATCCCCCTTCCAGAACGGCAACTTGCCGGGCTCGCCGGGGGCGGGGCTGACGAGGACCTGGTTCGGCTCGATCGCCTCGACGCGCCAGGCCGATGCCCCCAGGGTCAGGACCTCGCCGGTCCGGGTCTCGTAGACCATCTCCTCGTCCAGCTCGCCGACTCGGCGACCGGGTGCGCCCGGCTCACCGACCAGGAACACCGGGAAGAGGCCGCGATCCGGGATCGTGCCGCCGCTGGTCACGGCCACCACCCGGGCGTCGCGCCGCCCCTCGACGATATCGGTCACTCGGTCCCAGACGACCCGCGGCCGCAGCTCGGCGAACTCGTCGGATGGATAGGCCCCGGCCAGCATCCCGAGCACGCCCTCGAGGACCTCGCGGGACAGCGTCTCGAAAGGAGCCGCCCGGGTCACGATCCCGTGCAGCTCGTCCACCGTGTATCGGTCCATGACCGTCATCGCCACCAGCTGCTGGGCCAGGACATCGAGCGGGTTGCGGGGCAGGCGCGTCTCCTCGATCGCACCCTCGTGCATCCGCTCGGTCACGACCGCGCACTCGAGGAGGTCGCCGCGGTACTTCGGGAAGATGATGCCCTTCGACGGCGCACCCACCTGGTGGCCCGCCCGACCGATCCGCTGCAGCCCGCGCGAGACCGATGTCGGCGATTCCACCTGAACCACCAGGTCCACCGCCCCCATGTCGATGCCGAGCTCGAGGGAGCTCGTTGCCACCAGCGCCGGCAGATGGCCGTTCTTGAGCTCCTCCTCGATCGCGAGCCGCTGCTCGCGGGCGATCGAGCCGTGATGGGCCCGCACCAGATCCTCGCCGGCCAGCTCGTTCAGGCGCTGGGCGAGTCTCTCGGCCAGGCGGCGGCTGTTGGTGAAGACGATGGTCGACCGATGCTCGCGGATGAGGTCCAGGATCCGCGGGTGGATCGCGGGCCAGATGCTCGTTCGCGCCTCCGGGGAGGTGGCCGGGCCACCGGGCTGTTCTTCCGGAGGCAGGACCTCGCCCAGGCGCGCCATGTCCTCGACCGGCACCACGACCTGCAGGTCGAGCTCTTTGCGGGCGCCGACGTCGACGACCGCGACCTCACGGTCCGGCGCGGAGCCGCCCAGGAACCGCGCGATCGTGTCCAACGGCCGCTGCGTCGCCGACAGGCCGATCCGCTGGGGCGCCGGCGCACCCTCGGGCCGAAGCTGCTCGAGGCGTTCGAGGCTGAGCGCCAGGTGCGCCCCGCGCTTCGTCCCGGCGATGGCGTGGACCTCGTCCACGATCACATGCTCCACGCCGCGAAGGATCTCGCGGGCCTGGCTGGTCAGGATCAGGTACAGGCTCTCCGGTGTGGTGACCAGGATGTCGGGCGGGTACCGAGTGAGCCGGCGTCGGTCCTCCTGCGGCGTGTCGCCGGTCCGGGTGGCCACCGTGATGTCCGGCCTCGGATCCCCGAGGCGTTCGGCCGCCAGACCGATGCCGGTGAGAGGTGCCGCCAGGTTTCGCTCGATGTCGTAGGCGAGGGCCTTCAGCGGAGAGACGTACAGGACCCGAACGGTCCCTGGTTGCTTATCCCGCGGCGAGGGATGGCGCGCCAGCCGGTCGAGCGTCCAGAGGAATGCCGCCAGGGTCTTGCCGCTCCCGGTCGGGGCGTGAATGAGCGTGTGGTGGCCCTGGGAGATGGCCGCCCAGCCCTCGGTTTGGGCGGCGGTCGGAGCCTCGAACGTCGCGGCAAACCACTCCCGGACAGCCGGGCTGAAAGGCGCAAGGGGATCGGCAGTAGGCGGGGCGACCACGGGAATCGCGAGTATAGAACCGGCTGCGGGTTTAGATCAGGTGTTCTGAATTGGACCCCGATTCACCCTGTCGACCGATGTGGAGGCCGCCTAGGTCGGGGATACGACCGGCAGCCCCGCCGCGACCGCCGCGTCGGCGAGACGACGGTCGTAGCTGACCACCGCGGCCAGGTCTTCACGGACCGCCAGGGCCGTGGCCAGGTGGATGGCACCCAGGGTCCGCAGACTCGGCGGGGCAATTCGGGCAGCCTCGAGGAGGATGTCCTCGCCAATATCCACGAGGTCCAGGTCGCGCAGGAGCCTGGCGGTCGATCGCTCAGCTCGGATGCCGCGTCGGGAGACTGCCCGGGCAATTTCAACGCCGGCCAATCGGCTCGATACCCGGCGTTGGTATCTGCCGATGAGCCGTCGGAGCGCCGTCGTCTCTGCTTCGGTGACGACCAGCTTCACCAGGGCGGATGCGTCCAGGTAGCATGCGCCGCCCTCTACCACGGCTCCTCGTCCCGCATTTCCTGGAGGGTCTCGGATAGCTGCTTCCCAGGCAGGGCAGGCAGCGGCTTGAGGTCCAGGAGGTCACCAGTCGCACGGGTGGCTTTGCCCTCGGCGATCATGCGGTCCAGGGCGGACATCGGTTCATCGGTCAGTGGCGTCAGCCGCGCCACCGGGCGGCCATGCTCAGTGACCTCGTAGCTGCGCCCTTCCTCTCGGATCCTCTTCACGTAGACCGAGAGGTTCTGGCGCAGCTCACGGATTCCCACCTTCGGCAGCTCAGCCATGACGCACATGGTAGCACATCAGGCCCTGTCTCTCCCCCAGCGGTCCAGGTCAGGACCGATGACCACGCAGCCTGCCTCGAAGCTCACAGCTCGGTAGGCCCCAGGATGTCCACCTCCGACGAAGCGCCGCGCGCCAGCCGGGCGTCGGCGGTCAACAGCGGACACCCCAGGAGGCGGGCGAGAGCCACGTACTCCGCGTCATAGGTCTTGGCCCATCCCAATCGCTCGGCGAGGGCATACGCCGCCGGGTACAGATCGTCACGGACGACGCGTCGGATCGGGGCGGTGGCGAGGGCCTGCAGGAGGCGCTGCGCCAGTGTCGGGCTGATCTCCGAGCGGTACACCCGCTGCCGAGCCGACGAGACGGCCTCGGACCAGAGCAATGGTGGGGCCATCACCTCGTAGCGGCGGAGACGAGCCAGCCCGCGGGGCGCGGACAACGCGAACAGCGCCGCGCTAGCGTCGATGACCAGGCGGGTCAGTGCTCGCTCCGATCCTGGCGGATAATGGCCACCCAGTTGGGCATGGGCTCGCCGGTCCATGTCCGGGTCCAGGCCGATGGGAGGGCCACAACCTCATCGGCCTCCAACAGACGATCGAGGTCATTCTCTTCGATGACATGCTGGGTGCCGATTTTCCGGGCGGGAAGCCTGCCGGAGCGGATCCAGCGGCGGATCGTCTCGGGGTCCTTGGCAGCCCGCTTGGCGGCCTCCGGAACGGTGATCATGTGTTGTAGTATGCCACTACTCGACTTACCGGCGGCTTACTGGATCCTGGGGGCCGGCTCGTAGACTCTTTACCGATGCGCAAGACGAACGGAGTCGTCCTCGGGCTCCGCAACCTCGTCTTCACGATCATCGTTCCGGGCACGGCTGCCGTTCTTGTGCCGTGGTTGATCCTGACCGGCTCTGAGCCGGAACCCGATCCAGTCGCGTGGCCGGCTGCGGCCGTCATCGCGCTCGGCGGCGCCCTGTACGCCTGGTGCGTGTGGGTCTTCGCGACCGTCGGCCGTGGCACCCCCGCTCCGTGGGACGCACCGCGCCGCTTCGTCGCCGTGGGGCCGTACCGATGGGTCCGGAATCCCATGTATATCGCCGTCCTTGCCGTGGTCCTCGGCGAAGCGTGGCTCTTTCTCTGGCTTCCCCTTCTCGCCTATGCCGCCGTCCTGGGCCTCGCGTTCCACCTGTTCGTTGTGGCATACGAGGAACCGACGCTTGCGCGGACGTTTAGCGAGACGTACCTCGCGTATCGACGATCGGTCAGGCGCTGGGTCCCGAAAGCCCCGCAGGACTGATTCCCCCGGACCTGAAGGGCTCGACGGCACCCATCGGCCGGCTCTTCGCGGTCCCTGTTTCCTGAACTACGGAGCCCTGACCGCAATCCCGTATCGGGCGAAGTCCCTATCGAACGTCGCCAGGGGGAGGGCCCGGTATTCGATCGCGGTGGCCGCAATCAGCGCGTCCGGCACCGGTCGGCCAGGCACGGACCGCGCGCGCACCAGGGCGGCGACGGCCGCCTCGTTCGACAGGCCGAGCAGGGTCAGGTTCCGACGCTGGAGCAGGTCGATGAGCAGATCGATGAGCGCCGGCTGCGCCACGTCGTACTGCGTCCGCAACACGTGTGCGCATTCGACTAGCGAGACGAGTGGCAGACCGATGTCGGCGGTGCTCTCCATCAGGCGGCGGGCACGTCGGCCCGGCGCCGGTGGACTAGCGACCAGGTAACGGACGATGACCGAGGTGTCGACGGCGATCACCGGGCCGTCACGGAGCCCGATCCGGATCCGGCGTTTCCCATGCTGCGTCGCGCAGGGCCTCCCACGACTCGTCCGGCGGAAGACGCCGGACGTGCGGCGCAGCCGCCCCCGCCAGGGACCGATCGTGGCGGCCCGGCACCATCTCGATCACGATCCGTCCGTCCTCGATGCGCTGGATGGCCTCATCCCCGGCGTAGATGCCCATCTCTTCGCGAATCGCCTTGTCGATCGTGATCTGCCCCCGCTCGCCCACTCGACTGGCCATGATTTTATCGTCTCGGTAGGAATCGTGACGGTCAGTATGATTCAACCACCATTTTCCGTCAATGCACCGGAGGTCAGTCGGGCCCAACTAGCCTAGGAGAACTGACCGATGAAATGGGTCGCCAGCGAATACCCAGGACCTACCGGATCGCGTGCCCCTGGATGATCCGCAAGGGGATTACCCCAGACCGATCTCTGACCGACGTCTGACCGAGGTCTAGGCGGCTTACAGCGACGTGCTGAATCGATCGTGCCATCGGTCGTCCGTCGGGGCACGCGCCCGATTCAGAACTCAGGGCGCCGGCGTGTGCTCGAGCGTGATGATCACCTCCACGTCCACCGAGACGGGTGGCAGAGGCATGGTATCGGTGAACGAATCGGTGATCGTCATCTCGGCGCTGAATGGGCCGTTGCCGAATAGACCACTGCCAAACCGCCATTCGCGCTTGTTGATGAGGTCATGCACGTAGAGGACAGTCGGCAGGTAATTGCCGGGGCGGTCTAACGTGTATGTCCACGAGTGCACGAGATCGGGGCACACCTGCGATGTCGTCCAGGTCTGATCCCCGAATGAGAAGCCGAGATGGACCTTCCTCGGGACCGGCTCAGCGTTTTCGGGCTCATCGAAGATCAGCCGCTCGATCTCGGCCGTGTCCAGGGGGGCCGTTCCTTGGTACGTGTTGGTCACTCGACAGCGGGGGTCGGTGACCGCCACCCCGACGATCTCGGTCGCGCCTTCCCCGATCAAACGCGTGCCGACCAGGCCGTAGAACCCGGCGCCGCCCGGCTGCCATTTGATCGAATACGTGCGAATCTGATGGACCAACGCGTTGCTGCCGCCGGCCCCGAAATCCTCGATGCTCTCCATCGTGAGATCCCAGCGCCCGCAGCGTTCGAGGTAGAGGTGCGCCAGCTCGATGTCGTCGCTCGAGACGTCTTTTCCAAGGACATCCAGCTGTCGGAAGTGGCTGAGGAAGAAGCCAGCCAGATGCTCGAAGTCCCCGGTCTGCCGGCAACGCTGGAATTGCTCCTCGAAGCACAGGTCGCGCTTGAGCGTCAGAAGCTCTGGTGGGGGGTCGCGCCGCATCCTCTCGTAGAGCTCCCGCTGGTCGTCGGTCGCCTGGCTGTACTCCTCGGGGGTCAAACCAGCGAGCGAAACCCCGAGCAGCTGCAGTTGCCGCTCCCACACGACGTATGCGGCGACGGCATCGGTTGCTTCCCGGCAGCCGTTCGCCGCGTTCCTCCGCAGCGCGTCGAGGACGTCTCGGTCGAACAGAGCCGCGAGGCCTTTGAGGAGCTCAGCGAGGTCGGGCTCGCCTAAGCCCAACATCTGCTTCTGTTGCTCTACTCCCAAGACCGACGCGATGTTGTTTCGGAGATTGTCGGCTGCCTTCTTTTGACGCAGTCGCTCGAACTGCCTCCACCACTCCTCATCGACGGGCCAGAACGAGGCGTAGCCACTGAAATGCTCGACGTTCACCACGATCTCGGACGCACCGTGGTCGAAGAGGACGAGACCGGCATCATCGCCGTCGCCATAGAAGCTGAGTGTGGCCACTCCGGCCTCGGGCAACGACGAAGGTGGCGTGATGCGTAGCGTTCCCGGGGCGTAGAGCCCGAGGCCATCAGGATCGAGTCGCACGCCGACGATGTGCGCCGGCGCGATGTCGCCCGGCAGCCCATCAACCTCGACGACCGGCGTCATCGAGATGTCTTCGGCAAAGA
>JBIOTW010000066.1:0-19399 GCA_044866355.1 Candidatus Limnocylindria bacterium
CTGGGCATCGTGGACAGCCCACCGGCGCCGGACGAGATTTTCTGGGCCATCCGAAAGACGTTCGAGGCGCTGGCTCGCAGCCAACCCTTGATCCTCGTCTTTGACGACGTCCACTGGGGTGAGCCGACGTTCCTCGACCTCATCGATCACATGGCCGACTGGACGCGGGATGCACCGATCCTCCTGATCGCCATGGCCCGGGCAGAGCTTCTCGAGAAGCGACCGGCGTGGGGCGGCGGCAAGCGGTGGGTGACCACCATGTCGCTCGAGCCTCTGTCCGACGTCGAGAGCGAACAGCTTGTCACCAGCCTCCTTGGGCGCGCCGAGCTGCCAGCGGAATTACGAAGCCAGATCAGTCACGCGGCCGAAGGCAATCCGCTCTTCGTGGAGGAGCTCCTCGGCAAGCTGATCGACGACGGGTTCTTGGTCACTGCTGGAGATGGGTGGTCGGCGACGGGTGACCTGCGTCAGCTCGCCATCCCGCCCAGCATCCAGGCCCTCCTGGCCGCCCGCTTGGACGGGTTGAATGGCGAAGAACGGACGGTTATCGAGCGCGCCGCGGTGGAAGGCAAGGTCTTCCATCGGGGGGCGGTCACCGAGCTTGCGCCTGAACCAATGCGCGGGCAGGTCCGCGATCGGTTGGCGAGCCTGATGCGGATGGAGCTGGTCCGTCCCGATCAGGCTTCCTTTGCCGGCGAGGAGGCGTATCGGTTCAGGCATCTGCTGATCCGCGACGCCGCTTATCAGGCACTCGCCAAGCAGACCCGCTCTGAGCTGCACGAGCGGTTCGCCGCCTGGCTGGAGCGAGTAGCAGCGGAGCGCCTCGCGGAATATGAGGAGATCATCGCCTACCACCTGGAGCAGGCATATCGCTACCGGGCCGAGCTGGGTCCGCCGGACGCCCACGCCCAGGACCTGGCGTTTCGGGCTGGAACCATGCTGGCCGATGCGGGCGAACGAGCCGACGGACGAGCCGACGCCACCGCCACGGTCGACCTGCTGACTCGGGCGGTCGATCTCCTGCCCGAGGATATGCCGCGGCGTCGTCGGCTACTGGTCACGCTGGGCCTTCGCTCCTACGACGCGGGTGACGGCCCGCGTGCCGAGCGGGTTTTGACCGATGCCATCGCCGAAGCGGATCGGGCAGGCGACGAGGGCGCCAGCGCCCTGGCAGCCGTTGTGCTGCTCATGATCCATTCATCTACGCGATCGCTCGAGCAGGCGGACATGGTTCGCGAATTGGAAAGGCTGGCGGGGATTCTGTTGCGGGTCGGAGACGAGGCGAGCGCGCGCCTGGCACAGGCGTGGGGGGCATTCTCCCTGTTCGCCCTGGGTCGGGCTGGCGAGGCGACCCAACAGGCCAGGGCACTGGTCGACCTGGGGGAGGGTAACGAGCTGTGGCAGCGCGAGGCGCGGATGTCGAGGGGGGTGTCACTGGTGTTTGGTCCGGTACCTGCCGACGAGGTGATTTCCGAGCTTCAGGCCCAGATTGACCGCGCTCCGGAGAAGAACTGGGTGCTCGGTGCGAATCGGGGCATCGGTCGCATGCTCGCCCTCCAGGGCCACCTGGCCGAAGCCCGAGAGCGGAATGCCGTCGTCCGATCCTTCTATGAGGAGCTCGGAAACCGGCAACAGGTGGCATCGTGCATCGGCTTCGAGGGTCTGATCGAACATCTTTCCGGCAACCATGCCGAGGCGGCTCGGCTCTCGCGCGAGGGATATGAGGCCATGACCGCGATCGGGGATCGGTCGTTCGCCTCGACCATGGCCGTCCAGGTGGGAGATGTGCTCCTCGACCTTCACGAAGACGATGAGGCATGGCGGTATGGGACGATCGCTCGAGACACCTCATCAAGCGACGATGTGGTTTCCCAGGCAGGCGGCCGGGCCGTCCAAGCGAGGGTACTGTCTCGGCGCGGCGACCACGATGCCGCGGTGTCGCTGGCGCGTGAGGCAGCCGCGATCATGGCCCAGACTGACTATCTGGATCAGCATGCCGTCGTCGTCGTGCACCTGGCGCACGTGCTCCACGAAGCGGGTAAGACCAAGGACGCGGTGGCTGCCGCGCGCGAGGCGGTAGCCCTCTACGACCAGAAGGGCGCGACCCTCTTCGTCGAGCGGACGCAACGCTTGATCCAGGATTGGACCGATGGCTGACATCGGCCGGGTGTGTGCCAACTGCGGGACCGAGAACCCCGCCCAGGCTCGCTTCTGTTTCTCGTGCGGGGCGGCCCTCGAGATGGCGGCCACCCCATCGGTCGAGACGCGCAAGACGGTGACGGTCCTGTTCTGCGACCTGGTGGGGTCGACCGCGATGGGCGAGCAGCTCGATCCCGAGACGCTGCGCAACCTGCTCAGCCGATCCTTCGATCGCGTCAGTGCCATCGTCGAGAGTCACGGGGGCGTGGTCGAGAAGTTCATCGGCGACGCGGCGATGGCCGTGTTCGGGATCCCCCGCGTCCACGAGGACGACGCGCTCCGAGCAGTCCGAGCCGCCGCCGAGATCCGCGAGGCATTACGAACGGCAAGCAGCACGGGCCCCGGCGCGACCGTGGCGTGGCGGACCGGGATCGCCACCGGGGAAGTCGTGGCCGGGGACGCGGCCGCGGGCCAGCGCCTGGTCACCGGCGACGCGGTGAACGTGGCCGCTCGCCTCCAGCAGACCGCCCAACCGGGCGAGATCCTGATCACCGCCGAGACGCATCAGCTGGTGCGGGACGCTGTGCAGGTCGAAGAGCTGGGCGAGGTGACGGTCAAGGGACGCCAGGCGCCCATCCAGACCTTCCGCCTGATCGAGGTGGACCGATCTGCCGCCGGGCATGAGCGGCGCCTCGACTCACCGATGGTGGGCCGCGAACGACCCCGGCGCCTCCTCGACGAGGCCTTCGCCGAGGTGCGCGACGAGCGGGTATGCCACCTGTTCACGATCCTGGGGGCCGCCGGCGTGGGCAAGACGCGGCTGGTCAACGAGTTCGTCACCTCCCTCAGCGACCGCGCGCGCGTCGTCCGGGGCCGATGTCTGTCCTACGGCGAGGGCATCACCTATTGGCCGATCGCCGAGATCGTGCGCTCGACGACCGGCATCGGTCAGTCACCCGGAGGGGATCCGGCGGCCGACCTGGCCCGGATCGCGGAGGTGCTCGGCGAGAACGACGACCGCGACCGGATCGCCAATCGGATTGGCGAGGCCATCGGGCTGACCCGCGGAGAACCGGTGCCCGATGAGACGCCGTGGGCGATTCGCTCCTTCCTGGAGGCGCTGGCCGCCGATCGGCCGCTGGTAGTCGTGTTGGAGGACCTCCAGTGGGCGCAGCCGCTGCTCATGGACCTCGTGGAACACGTAGCCGATTGGTCGCGCGATGCGCCGATCCTGCTCATCGTGCTTGCGCGTCAGGAGCTTCTCGACGTCCGCCCCGCCTGGGGTGGTGGCAAGCGGTCGGCCACCATCATCTCGCTGGAGCCGTTGAACGCCGAGGAGACCGCCCAGCTCATCGATAACCTCCTCGGCCAGGCTCAGTTGCCGGAGACAATCTTCGACCGGATCCGATCCGCGGCGGAGGGGAATCCGCTGTTCGTCGAGGAGCTCCTGGAGATGCTCATCGACCAGGGGGCGCTGGCGCGGACCGACGGCAACTGGACCGCCAGCCGGGACCTGGCCAGCCTGGCCGTTCCTCCCACCATTCAGGCTCTCCTGTCGGCCCGCCTCGACGGGCTTGCCGGGACTGAGCGCGCAATTCTGGAGCGGGGCTCCGTGGAGGGGACCGTGTTCCATCGGGACGCGGTCGCGGCCCTCGCCCCCGAGGGCCTCCAGGAGGCGGTGGGCCCGAGCCTTCAAACGTTGACTCGACGCGAGTTCGTGGCCCCCGACCGCGCCGAGCTGACCGGCCGTGAGGCATTCCGGTTCCGCCACCAGCTCATCCGGGACGCCGCCTACCAGGCGATCGCAAAGCAGAGCCGGGCGGAGCTCCACGAGCGATTCGCCGACTGGCTGGAAGCTGCCCTTGGGGAACGCATCGACGAATACCGACCCATCCTGGCCTACCACCTGGAGCAGGCAGCCCGCTACCGGAGCGAGCTCGACGCGGCGGATCCCGCGCTGGTCGGCCTCGCACGCCGCGCCGCGGACCACCTCGCGGAGGCCGGCGCCGCCGCGCTGGACCGTGGAGACGCGCAGGCCGCCTCCAACCTCCTTCAGCGCGCGGTCACGCTGGTCGACGACGGTTCGCCCTCGGCGCTGCCATTGCGGTTGCTGGCGGGTGAGGCGATGGTCACGGGAGCCACCGTAGAGGAGGCCGACGCATTTCTCGAGACGACGCGGGCAATCGCGGAGAACGCCGGAGATCGACGGTCGGCGGCCATCGCCGAGGCGCTCCGCCTGCACGCTCGCGTCTCATTGGGAACCGAACCGGTTCAGGCGCTGGAGGCCGATGCCGAGCGGTTGCGCCAGGAGCTCGTCGCCCTGGGCGACCGGTCGGGTGCCGACCGCGCCGGCCTTGAGGTGGCCAAGCTGCGGTTCTTCAGTGGCCACGCCCAGAGCGCCTTGGATCTTGCCCAGGAGCTGCTGGCAACGGCCACCCCGCATGGGAGATTCCGCGACGAGCTCCTGGGATGGATTTCAGCTTTCGCCTACTGGGGTCCAATGCCGGTACCGGAAGCCCTCGCCCTCATGGATCTATTGGCGGGGCGGGTGGGCGCTTCGCGGTGGATGGCAGCCCGCGTGGCGCGAGGGCGCGGCGCCCTCCTGGCTGAGCTTGGACGCTTCGACGAAGCCCGTGCCGCATTGGAGGCTTCGAGAGCAGTCACCGAAGAGCTGGGTAACGGCTACAGCCACTCGTCTCTCCAGGGCCACTTCATGGGTCCTGTAGAACTACTGGCGGGCAACGCAGCGCGTGCCGCAGAGATCGAGCTCGCGGCCTATGAATGGATGATTGCGCATGGGTTCCGCGGATTCGCCAACACCGTGGCGGCGCACATCGCCCGCGCGAATCTGGAGCTGGACCACGACGAAGAAGCGGAGCGGTGGGCGACCGTTGCTCGAGAGATGGGGACCGAGGATGACCCAGCTGCGATAGGACCGGCGCTTGGGGTTGCGGCCCGGGTGCTCGCGCGACGCGGGGCATTCGAGGATGCGGAGCGGCTGGGGCGAGAGGCCGTTGCGTCCTTCGAGGGGACGGACTACCTCGACCAGATGGCCACCGCGCACGCGGATCTGGCTGAGGTGCTCCACCTCGCCGGCAGGGATGACCAGGCATCCGAGGAACTGCGGATGGCCCTGGAGCTTTTCGAGCGCAAAGGCCACCTGGTGGGTGCCGAAGAGACGCGGGCGCGGCTGGCGGCGCTGGCCGGTTCCGGAGCCGGCGCCTCCGAAGGGGCCTCCGACTAGGGGACCAGGACCAGCCGACCGGGAACCTGCCCCGCAGCCAGCCGGTCGTGGGCGGCGGCGGCCTCGCGGAGTGGCATGCGGTCCACGGTCCATTTCAGGCGGCCGCGGCGAGCCAGCTGCACCACGTCCCGCAGGTCGTCGGGCGCGCCCCAGGCCGTGGTGGTGAGCGACGCCTCCTCGGGGAGCGCCGCGAACGAGAACGTCACCTTGCCGCCCGCCTCGCCGACCAGCGACACGAGCCCACCCGGCGCCACGAATCGCACCGCCAGGGCCAGTGTTTCATCGGACCCCACGAAGTCGAACACCACGTCCGCCGGCCCGCCCATCCCCGCGAACACGAGCTCCTCCTCGCCGGCCAGGAACCCCAGGTCCGCGCCCAGTCGTGACGCGATCTGGATCTTGTCTGGGTCGATCTCCCGCACGCCTACCACCACCTCCGGCAGGCGCCGCAGGAACTGGAGCGCGAACTGACCCAGGCCGCCCAGGCCGATGAGCAGCGCCCGCGACCCCTCGGCCAGCCACGGGATGGCGCGGCGCACCGCGCGGAACGAGGTCACCCCCGCGTCGGCCAGGGGGGCGGCCTCCACCGGATCCAGCTGACCCAGCGCCACCAGGTGCCGCGGGTGAGGGACGAGCAGGTACTCCGCGTATCCACCGTCGACCTGAAATCCCGGGGAGCGCCCACGCTCACATCGCTGCTCGTCACCCCGGCGGCACTCGCGGCACTGGCCGCAGCCCCAACCCCCGAAAACGACGACCGCGTCGCCCTCCTTCACCTTCACCTTGCGCAACAGCGGCGCCGCGGCCGGCCCGACCGCCGCCAGCCAGCCGGCGACCTCGTGGCCCAGGGTGATCGGCCGCTCGACCCTGATCAGATCGGTTCGCGCGATGTGGAGATCGGTATGGCACACCCCTGCCCCGGCCACCCGGACGAGGACCTCGGTGCCGTGGGGGACGGGGACCGGCAGCTCCTCGAGTCGCAGCGGCTCGCCGGCGGCGTACGTCCGGACGGCCAGCATCGGTCTAGGCCGGGAGAGGCTCTCGGAAGGTCTCGAGGATGATGGCCGCCAGCAGGCGAGGATCGGGCCTGTGGTAGATGCCCCGGATCAGCCCGGTCTCGTCGACCCCGATCAGGATCGGCTGCGCGACGTTCGTGTTCCCGCGCTTCCCGGTGAGCGGCACGCCCAGCGCCTGCGAGGCGATCTGGCGCTCGTCACTGAGCAGCAGGAACGGCAGGTTCAGCTCGGTGGCGTAGTCCTTCTGCTGGCGCTCGTTGTCGGTCGTGATCCCGGCCACCCCGACCCCAGCCGCGTCGAGGCGGGGGACCGCGGCGCCCAGCTCACGGGCCAGCGCGTCTGATTCCGCGCGCTCGGCGCCGCTCAAGGTGGGCCCGGCGAAGAACAGGTGGGCCACCGGCCTCTTGCCCACCCACGACCGCAGGTTCAACAGGTAGCCGTCGGTCGCGCGGAGACCGATCGAGGGGATGGGATCGCCAACCTGCACGCTCAGGCTGGCGGTTGTTCGGCTCACGGGGCCGATTGTATCCGGGCCGCCGGCAGGCTCCCGCTCGGCCGGGGGAGGCGCTAGGTGCGGACGTCCTTCAAGCCGGGCCAGGGCGCCTGCCCCAGGGAACCGGTCCATCGGCGCAGTGAGCCGATGAATCCGCTCTTGCGGCCATCATTTCCCTTCGGGCGGATGGCGGACCTCGACCGCTGTGCCAGCTCCACCCGGCGCTCGGCTTCGAGCTCCCAGGCGGTGGCGGCCGTTGTTCCGAACATGTTTGGGGACTCCTCTTCGCGGCCGATTGGCCATCGACTGCCTACACGTCAAGATGTTTGAGATCGAAGTACTAGAGTGAATAGTATCGGCATAGAACCTTGATGTCAAGCAATACGAGGACAAGAGGCTTGACATGAAACGTATTTGACACGGATACTGTCGCCATGACGACAACCAAAGAGGACCGCGACCGCCTGGACGACATGCTCCTCGTGTGGGCGCGCGAGATCCCGAACCTGGATTCGCTGACCGAGGGCATCGTGGAGCGAATCCAGATCCTGTCCAAGAAGTTCAACCAGTCGATGGACGCGACGCTGGCCGAGTCCGATCTGGACCGCCACTCGTTCCACCTGTTGGGCAAGCTACGGAGCGCGGGCGCTCCGTATCGGCGCTCGGCTGGGCAGCTGGCCGACCAGATGCACCTCTCGAGTGGGGCCATGACCAACCGCCTGGACCGGATGGAGGACGCCGGCCTCATTCGCCGCCTGCCCGATCCGAACGACCGACGCGGGACGCTGGTCGAGCCCACCAAAGCCGGTCACGCCGCGTGGGACAAGGCGGTCGGGACTCAGGCCCAGACCGAGAAGCTGATCGCGAGCACCCTCAGCCAGCGCGAAAGGGAGGAGCTGCACCGGCTCCTGCGCGGGTTGATGCGCGCGTTTCCGGAGAAGGCGCACGGCACTGAGCTGGCGCCGAGCGACGAGAGGGAACCTGCAGCCGTCCGCTGATCCCCAGGATCTCCGGGCCGCCAGAACCTACCGCGGACCCAGGACCAGGTCTTTCCCTGACCGATGCACAAGGCCGTCTCGCTCTAATCCGTCGGTAATCTCGCGGTAATCGAGGCCGAAGGCTCGGCCGTTGACGGCCTCGCTTGCCTTCCTCCCGCTGAGCCGATGCGCCGGCGCGGTCGCCAACGCTCGCAGGAGCGCGCCGCGCGCCGCGCGAGTGGCGGCGGTCGACGGCGACTGGCGGGGGACGGGGACCTGTCGCGGGTCAAATCGAGACGGGCAGCCTCGAGATACCGGGCACACGTCGCAGCGCGGCGCGCGGGCGGTGCAGATTCGCGCGCCGAACTCCATCGTGGCGTGGGTCCAGGTGCCCGCTTCCTGGGGGTCGGCTGTTTGCGCCGCGGCGGCCAGCCGGTCGGCCACCTCCTGGATGGCTCGCCGATCCGCCGGGTCCGCCGCGAAGCGGCGAACGACCCAGCGACGAACGTTAGTGTCCACCGCGCCCACCGGCTGGCCGAAGGCGATGGACGCGATGGCCCGCGCCGAGTACGCGCCGATCCCCGTCAGCCGCTCGAGCCCCTCGACCGTTTCTGGCCAACCATCGGTGGTGAGTGATCTCGCCGCCCGCTGCAGGAGCAGCGGGCGGCGGTTGTAGCCGAGGCCGCTCCAATCAGCCAGGACCTGGGCCGGGGTCGCGGCAGCCATGGTCGCCGGCGATGGGTATCGGTCCATGAAGGCGTCGAAGCGTTCGGAGATCCGGGAGGCCTGGGTCTGCTGAAGCATGACCTCGGCCACCAGGACCGGCCACGGATCGCGGCTGCGGCGAAACGGCAGGTCGCGATGGTCGGCCAGGTACCAGTCCAGGATTCGGCGTCGGACGGCGCGGAGCGTGGCGGCGCGAGCGCGGGGAGGCACCCGGCGAGGGTAGCGCTACAGTCCGCTGCATGACGCCCTCCGGACCGATGGTGGTCGACAAGTTCGGCGGATCGGTGCTGACCAGACCGGAGGACGTGTCGGCGGCGGTGGACGTCGTGGTTCGCCAGCGAGCGGCAGGCCTTCGCCCGGTGGTGGTCGTCTCGGCGTTCGAAGGCGTGACCGATGCCATCCTGTCGTCGGCCTCGGTCCTGCTGCCCGATGGCGGGGCAAGTCTCCGGGGAGATGCGGCGCACGCGCCCGATTCGGCGCTGGCCCGCGAGACGGACCGTGCCCTGGCCACCGGAGAGGCGCTTTCGGCGGCGCTCTTTGCGTTGGGGTTGGAGGCGCGCGGCATACCCGCCCGATCGTTCAGCGGCGCCGAGGCGGGGATCCGGACCGCGGCCGCTCACCTGGGAGCCGCCGTCCGTCGCGTCTACTCGCGACCCCTGCGGACCGCGGTCGCGGAGGGCCTGGTGCCGGTGGTGGCCGGTTTCCAGGGGATCGGGGCCCATGGCGAGCTCACCACCCTGGGTCGGGGAGGGACGGATCTCACGGCCGTGGCCCTGGCCGTCGCCCTCCGCGCGGACCGTTGCGAGCTGTTCAAGGACACCGGTGGCGTTTGGGAAGCCGATCCGCACCTGGTGCCCGGGGCGCGGTTCCTGCCGGTGGTGGACGCCCTTCAGCTCGAGCTGCTGGCGGAACTTGGCGCGGAGGTGGTCCACCCGGTGGCGGTGCGGCGCGCCCGCCGGGGCCGGCTGCGGCTGGTCGTCCGGTCGCTGGACGACGAGGCGCCCGCGACCGAGGTCCCTCCGCGATCCCCGCGGGGCGCGGACGGCGCCATGCTGCTGGCGGTGGACCGCAAGGAGCGGATCGCCCGGATCAGCCTGGTCGGCCCCGCGTCCCGCATGCCTGAGCTGCTGCCGCTGCCCGCCCACGGGGAGGGCTCATTCGACGAGGGCGGCCTCCGCGTGGTGTGGGCCGAGGTTCCCGTCGCCAAGGCCGCCCAGGCCGCTCAATCGGTTCACGCCGCCCTGATGGCCTAGGTCGGGCAGGGCTGGCTGTCGGCCTCGACGGTGATGATCTGGCCGTCCCCGGCGGCAGGGATCTGGATCCGGCTCATGATGCAGTTGTCGGTGTCATCGGTCTCGTAGAAGTCGTTCGCCCAGTCGACGGTGGCCCTCAGGATGTAGGTGCCGCCCGCCATGTCGGTGATGTCGATCCACTGGTTGGCGAAGTCCCACCCGTATCGGTCGCCCCATCCGATGGACAGGCCCATCCGCACACCGAACGACTCCGGCGTCCCGCACCAGCGGATGGAGTAGACGCTGTTGGAGCTGTGGCCAGGCAGCGTCTCGTTGGTCCGGGTGTTGTCGAAGAAGCAGAAGTGGATCTTGTTGCCGCTGCGGACCGATCCCGGGTCCATGACCGGGCTCAGCTCCATGGTCACTACCTGCTGGGCATGCCAGTGGTTGTGGTCGTCTCCCGCGTACCGCGCGTCCACGGTGGTGGGCACCCGGCGAAAGCCGCCCGAGGCGGTGTACACGACCTGGTCCATCAGCATCACGGGCTCGGCGGCGTTGGCCCGGCTGCCGCGCAGCTCGAACGGCCCGTTTCCGTAGTTGCTGAAGATGGTCGTCACCCGCAGGAGGCGGTGTTCGTTCTGGTACTCGACCCGCCAGTCGGTGAGCGGCTCCATGACCAGGTTCGGGAGCAGGGCGCCGTCCGGAATCGTGGGCGTCGCAGTCGGCGTTGGGTCAGTCGTCGGCTCAGGCGCGGTGCTCGCGGCCTGGAGGGGATCTCCGGACGGATCGGCCGCGCCGTATGGGCTGGGTGAGCAACCCGCCATCGCGATGCAGGCGATGGCCAGCCAGGCGAGGCGGGGACTGTCATCGGTCATGAGGTGGTTAGGGTGGGTCCGGAGTACACGGATGACCATAGACCGATGGTCATGAAGGTCCGGTGCGACCGTCACGAGAGGCGATGGTCACGACGGCAGGATAGAACCGTCCGCCACGGCTTCGTGCTCGGCGGGTACGACGCCGGGTCGACGCTGGACCACGATGGCGGCCCCGACGATGCAGGCTCCGCCTACCACCTGGAGGGGCGTCGGGATCTCGGCCAGCAGCAGCGCGGCCAGGGCCACCCCCACCACCGGCTCCAGGGTCGAAATGATCGCCGCGCGCGGTGCCCCCAGGATCCGGATACCCATGATCCAGGCCATGGTTGGGATTCCGGCCCCGACCACTCCCGCAAACACGACCGGCAGCAGGGCCGCGCTCGAGGCCAGCGGCGAGTCCAGCGCCGCCAGCTGACCGCTCACGCCGGCGAAGGCAAGGTACGCGAGAGCGGCCACCGCAAAGGTGATGCCGCCCGCCTGCGGCGCGGGAACCGATGAGAAACCGCGCTGGGCCGAGAGCGCGTACACGACCTGACATAGCGCCCCGAAGAAGGCAAGTCCCACGCCGACCATATCCAGCTGCCCGACGTCCCCCGCTCCGATGACCACCAGGGCCAGGCCGAACAGGCTCACACCCAGAGCGATCCAGCGCAGTGCGTCCAGCCGCTCCCCGAAGAAGGCGGTCGCGACCAGGGCCACCAGGCCGGGGTAGGTGTAGAAGATCAGCAGGGTCAGAGCGATGCTGATGCGGCTGATGGCCATCAGCACGGCCAGGTTCAGGGCGGCGTTGATGAACCCGGCCAGGAGGTTCATGAGCCGCTGACGCCCGGGGATGTCGCGCAGGGGTCGGGTTACGACCTGGCCGAAGCGGGTCAGGACCAGCGCGGTGCCCGCCACGAACAGGCCGCCGATAACCGCGCGCCAGGTGACCAGGGTCAGCTCATCGACGCCGGCCGCGAACGCGAAGCGCGAGACCGGCCCCAGGGTCGCGAAGCACACCGCAGCCAGAACCACCAGCCCGGCGCCGACGCCGTCGCTCCGCGGGCGGGCGGGCCTCACGAAGCGGTCTCGACGGTCGACAGCTCGGCCGCCAGCCGATCGCGCTCGGCGGCCAACGCGGCGGATCGGTCCAGCGCCTGGTTGTGGGTCTGGATGAGCTGGCGCACCAGCGCCGCATCGGCATAGACCGCTGGGTCGGCGAGGCGTTGGGTGAGATCGGTCAATTCGGCCTGGGTGGCGGCCAGGTCGGATTCGGTGCGCTCCAGGGCGGCCCGCGCGTCGCGAGTCAGCCGGTGGCGGCGGTTGCGGGCCTCAGCCTCGGTGCGCTTGCGGGCCGTGGCCTCGTCGGTCGTCTCGCGGCGGGAGCCGGCCGCGACGACTCCCCGGGGAGTGGCCACGCCCTCGGTGGCTCCGGGACGCTCGACGTCGATCCCGCGGGCGTCGGCGTACGACTCGAAGTCGCCCGGATACAGGACGGCCGTCCCGCCGTTGACCTCACAGATGACGTTGGCCACGGTGCGGATCAGGTATCGGTCATGGGTGATCAGGACCAGAGTTCCGCCAAAGGCGTTCAATGCATCCTCCAGCACGTCGCGGCTCGCGATGTCCAGGTGGTTGGTGGGCTCGTCCAGGCACAGCAGGTTGGCGGGATCGGCCATCAGCTTGGCCAGCGCCAGGCGGGTCTGCTCCCCGCCGGACAGGACCTTCACCGGCTTGGTGATGTCGTCCCCCGAGAAGAGAAAGGCCCCCAGCAGCCGGCGCTGCTCGCCGGAGGTCAGCCGCGGGGCCGCCTCCTCCAGCTCCTCGAGGACCGTGTTGGTGGGGTTGAGGGCCTCGATCTGGTGCTGGGCGAAGTACGCGACCCGGACGTTGTGGCCCAGCTCGCGCGTCCCGGCGTCGAACTCCAGGGCGCCTGCCAGGATCTTCAGCAAGGTGCTCTTGCCGGCCCCGTTGGGGCCGATGAGGGCCACCTTCTGGCCACGCTCCAGCACCAGGTCCAGCCCGTCGTACACGGTGTGGGCGCCGTAGCGCTTGATGACCCCGCCCAGCGAGATGACGGTCCGGCCGCTGCGGACGGGCTGCGGGAAGCGGAACCGGATGGTCCTGGTCCGCGTTTCGGGCACGACCACCCGTTCCATCCGCTCCAGCACCTTGATCTTGCTCTGAGCCTGGCGGGCCTTGGTCTTCTTGTAGCGGAAGCGTTCGATGAAGCGCTCCAGCTGGGCGACCTTGCGTCCCTGGACCCGGGCCTGGCGCTCCAGCTCCGCAAGGCGGGTGTCGCGCTGCTCGACGAAATCGGCGTAGTCGCCCACGTACTCGGTCAGCATGTTTCGGCTCAGCTCGGCCACCCGGTTGGCGACCACGTTGATGAAGTCACGGTCGTGGCTGACCAGGATGACGGCGCCCGCGTACTCGGCCAGGAATCCCTGGAGCCACTCGACCGATGCCAGGTCCAGGTGGTTGCTGGGCTCGTCGAGGAGCAACAGGTCCGGGTTGGCCAGCAGCAGCCGGGCGAGGGCCACCCGCATCATCCAGCCGCCGGAGAACTCACCGATGTCGCGCTCTGCTTCCGTGTCCGCGAACCCCAGGCCGGCCAGGATGCGGCGGGCCTCGGCCTCCAGCGACCAGCCGCCCAGCTGCTCGAACCGATGCTGGAGTCTGCCGTACTCGTCCATCAGCTCGGCCAGCTCGTCCTCACTGCTGGCCTCGGCCATCTCCTGCTCGATGTGCCGCATCCGGCGACCGATGCCGGTGACCTTGCCGGCGCCGGCCATCACCTCGGTCAGCACCGAGTGACCTCGGGTCTCGGCCACCTCCTGGCGCAGGTAGCCGATGACCACGTCCTTGCCCCGTGCCACGGATCCGGTGTCCGCTTGCTGGTCGCCGGTGATGATCTCGAGCAGGGTCGTCTTGCCAGTCCCGTTGGCGCCCACGATCGCGATCCGGCGCCCGGCGCTGACCTGGAGTGAGACGTCGCTGAACAGGTGCTGGACGCCGTGGCTCTTCGACACGCCGGACAGCGAAACGAGGCTCATCCGCCCGCGCCGCTTTCCGCGGGCTGGCCCGTGTTCAATCGCGCACCCGCGGTGTCGAAACGCAGTCGCGTGGCCATTCCGGCCTGGCCCGACGCGTTCCAGGCCTTCTCAACCGAGTGCGCGGTCAGTGGCGAGTCGCAGATGGCCAGGACCGATGGGCCGGCGCCCGACAGGCAGGCACCGGCCGCCCCGATCTCGTATGCGCTCTCGATCAGCCGCTCAGCGCCACGCAGCAGAGGCAGACGGAAGGGCTGGTGGAGCCGATCGTCCATGGCGGTTCGAAGCAGCGACGCGTCGCTGGTCAGCACGGCGGTGGCCAGCAGGGCCGCCCGACCGGCCTGCGCGGCGGCATCGGTATGGAGGACCCGGCTCGGCAAGGCGGCCCGCATGTCCGAGGTGCGGCTCTGGTCCTGGGCGATGAACAGGACCGGGATCCAGGCCTCGGGGACGCGGAAACGGCGCAGGGTGACCTCGCCCTGGCGGTCGGTCACGGCCAGCGTGAACCCGCCATACAGAGCCGCCCCCACGTTGTCGGGATGTCCCTCCAGCCGCGCGGCGAGCGCCAGCAGCTGATCCGCGTTGGTGGACAGGCGTCCCGCGCTGGCCCCCAGCAGGACCCCGGCCAATATCGCCGCCGCGCTGCTTCCCAGGCCCCGGGCGGCCGGGATCATGCTGGACACCTCTATCCGCCATGCGGCGTAGCCGCCCGGTGGGCCGCCCGCGGCGCGCAGGCCCTCGCGGAATGCACGCACCACCAGGTTGTTCGAGCCGGTGCCCTCGGCCTCCGCCGCTCCCTCGCCGTGGGCGGTGAGCACGATCCCCGGCAGGTTGCCGCGGTGCAGCTCGGCCCGCAGCTTCAGGCTGAGGGCGGCCGCGAAGCAGTCGAAGCCGCTTCCCAGGTTGGCGCTGCTGGCCGGGACGTCGACCGATGCGATGGGGGTCGCCACGCCGCCGAGTGTATCGGTCAGGCGAGGCGCGCCACCTCCGCGTAGCGGAAGCACCCGATCTGGTGGTCGTTGACCAGCCCAGCCGACTGCATGAAGGCGTAGCAGATGGTTGGACCCACGAACGTGAAGCCGCGGCGCTTCAGGTCGCGCGACATGGCCCGCGACTCATTGGTTTCGGCCGGAAGCTCACCCAATGTCTGCCACTGGTTCTGGATCGGTCTGCCGTCCACGAACGACCACAGGTACCGATCCAGTGTCCGGAACTCCGCTGCCACCCGGAGGGCTGCCTGCGCGTTGGCGATGGTCGATCGGATCTTGGCTCGGTTGCGGACGATGCCGGTGTCGGCCAGCAGGCGGGCCTCGTCATCCGGCCCGAGCGCGGCCACCTTGGGAATGTCGAACCCGGCGAAGGCGCGCCGATATCCGTCGCGCCGGTTGAGGATGGTCGTCCAGCTCAGGCCGGCCTGCGCGCCCTCCAGGATGAGGAGCTCGAACAGGGCTCGATCGTCGTGAAGCGGGACGCCCCACTCGGTGTCGTGATAGTCGAGCATGTTGGGCGCCGATCCTGCGGCCCAGGTGCAGCGCTCAGGCACGCTCAGGCACGCTCAGGCACCGATGGCTTCGCGGATGGCGTCGGCGTTGGCCGGGACTGGCGCCAGGTCGCCGAGCTCGCCGGGGGCTGTGTCGGGGTCTTTCAGCCCGTGGCCGGTCAGGATGCAGACCACCGAGGTAGGCCGATCCAGGCGGCCGGCCTCGGCCAGCATCCGGACGCCCGCCACCCCGGCGGCCGACGCCGGCTCGCAGAAGATCCCTTCCAGGCGGGCGACGTCGCCCTGCGCGGCCAGGATCTGCTCGTCCGTAACGGACTCGATCAACCCGCCGGACTCGTCGCGCGCGGCCGTCGCCCCTTCCCACGACGCGGGATTCCCGATCCGGATGGCGGTGGCCACCGTCTCTGGCTGTGGCACCGGGGCGCCATTGACGATGGGCGCCGCGCCGGCCGCCTGGAAGCCGAGCATCCGCGGCCGCTGACCGATGGCCACGAAGCCGCGCCACGCGGCGGTGATGTTGCCGGCGTTGCCCACCGGGAGGGCGACCACGTCCGGCGCCCCGTCCAGTACCTCGGCGATCTCCCACGCCACCGTCTGCTGGCCTTCCAGCCGGTCGGGGTTGATGGAGTTGACCACAACCGCATCGCCCGACTCGCCGAGCGCGCGGACCGCGTCCAGCGCGGCGTCGAAATTGCCGTCCACCATGACCAGCCGCGCCCCGGCGGCCACGGCCTGGGCCAGCTTCCCGCGCGCCACCTTGCCCGCCGGTAGGACGACGCCGCAGGTCAGCCCGGCCGCTGCCGCGTACGCCGCCGCGGACGCGCTCGTGTTCCCCGTCGAGGCGCAGATGACCATCCGGGCGCCGATCCCCAGCGCGCGGTTGACGGCCAGCACCATGCCCCGGTCCTTGAACGAGCCGGTGGGGTTGGTGCCCTCGAACTTCAGATACAGCCGGTCGAGCCCGATCGCCTCGCCGAGCCGCCGAGCCTGGACCAGGGGGGTGTCACCTTCCCCAAGCGAGACCGGGAACGCCTCACCCGGACGAGCGAGTCGGTCGCGGTAGCGCTCCAGGAGGGGAGTGGGCGCCGCCACGCTAGGCGAACGCGTCGCGCACGATGCGGGCCTGCTCGGCGGCGTGTGCGCCGGGGTAGCCCTCGGCCGGGCGCGAGCGCTCCGGTCGGGACACGTCGCCCAGCGGAATCTCGTGCGCGACAAGGGGCCGGATCTTGGGCAGGACGAACTTGCGGGCGCCCATGTTGCGCGGCTCTTCCTGGACCCAGCTCACCAGGCCGACCCGTGGGTATCGGGCCAGGACGTCACGCAGGGCTTCGGTGGGGAAGGGATACAGCTGCTCCACCCGGATGACGGCGGTGTCGGCGGCGGCCGCCCGATGCTCGGACAGGACCAGGTCGTAATAGACCTTCCCGCTGCACAGGATCACGCGTCGTACGGCCGCCGCCTCCGCATCGGCCTGGCGATCCGGATCATCGATGACCGGCGCCCAGCCGCCTTCTGCCAGCTCGGATCGGCGGGAGGCCGCTTCGGGCAGGCGCAGCAGCGACTTGGGGGTCATGACCACCAACGGCCGGGCCTCCCCGTGCAGGCCCTGGCGACGGAGGAGATGGAAGTACTGGGCCGCGGTGGTCGGGTACGCGACCCGGATGTTGCCCTCGGCGCCCAGGGCCAGGAACCGCTCCAGGCGCGCGCTCGAGTGCTCCGGCCCCTGGCCCTCATAGCCGTGAGGCAGCAGCAGGGTCAAGCGCGAGGTCTGGCGCCATTTGGCCAACCCTGCGATCAGGAACTGGTCGACCACGATCTCTGCCCCGTTGACGAAGTCGCCGAACTGCGCCTCCCACAGGACCAGGACCGCGGGCACCGTCACCGCGTACCCGTACTCGAAGCCCAGGCAGGCGTACTCGCTCAACGGGGAGTTGTGGATCTCGAAGCTGGCCTTCGCCTCCTCCAGGTGCTGGATCGGGGTCCAGGTGGAGCCGTTGGCCGCGTCCACCAGGGTCTGATGGCGCTGGCTGAACGTGCCTCGGACCGTGTCCTGCCCGGTGAGGCGGATGGCGACCCCGTCGCGCAATAGTGAGGCGAAGGCCAGGGTCTCGGCGTGCCCCCACTCGATGCTCGCCTTATCGGCCTTGAGCGCGTCGCGCCGGCGCGCGAGCTGACGCACCAGCTTGGGATGGACGGTGAAGTCGGCCGGCACGGTGTGGAGCTGGTCGTTCAGCTTGCGCAGGGCGCTCGCCTCCATGCCGGTGCTCGGCTCCTCGACGTCCTCCGTGGGCAGGGTCTCCGCCCCACGGTCGAGTTGCGGCTCGGCGCGGGCCTTGCGCACCGCCGCCTGGCGCGCGATGAGGTCCTTCCGCGCGTCTTCGACCATGTCCGTGGCTCGCTTGGCCGACAGCGTGCCGGCCGCCACCAGCCGGTCCGCGTACTGGGCCCGAACCGAAGGCTGGCGCGCGATGGCCTCGTACATCCGCGGTTGGGTGTAGGCCGGCTCATCGGCCTCGTTGTGGCCGTACCGGCGATAGCCCACGAGGTCGATGACCATGTCGCCGTCGAACTCGGCGCGGTAGGCCATGGCCAGGCGCACGGCGTCCAGGCAGGCCTCGGGATCGTCGGCGTTGACGTGGATGATCGGAATGTCGAATCCCTTTGCCAGGTCCGACGCCCAGGTCGTGCTCCGGGCCTCGTCCACCGCGGTCGTGAAGCCCACCTGGTTGTTGGCGATCAAGTGGACGGTCCCGCCATTCGCATAACCGGCCAGGCGCGACAGGTTGAAGGTCTCGGCCACCACGCCCTGCGCAATAAAGGCGGCGTCGCCGTGGATCAGGATCGGGATCGTCCGGTTGGTGTCCAGGCGGACCAGCTGTCCGGCGTGATCGGCCTGTTCGGCACGGGCACGGCCCTCGACCACCGGGTCGATGGCCTCCAGGTGGGACGGGTTGGGCATGAGGGTTACCTCCACCTTCCCGTGGCCCGTCCCATGCTTGCCGGTAGCCCCCAGGTGGTACTTCACGTCATCGATCTCAACGTCCGCGGTCTGGGCTCGCTCCATGCCCTTCCCGGCCTCGAACTCGGCCAGGATGGATTCGACCGGCAGACCCACGATGTGGGCCAGCACGTTGAGCCGTCCGCGGTGCGCCATACCGATGACCGCGCGCCGCGTGCCGCCATCCGCGGCACGCTCGAGCACCAGGTCGAGCATCGGTACCAGGGCATCGAGGCCCTCGATGCTGAACCGCTTCTGGCCCAGGTACGCCTTGTGCAGGAAGGTCTCCAGGCCCTCCACCGCGGTCAGCCTGGCCAACAGTCGCTTCTGCTCTTTGGCCGGGAGGGGTGACCGATACTCCCCGGACTCGATCGCCGTGCGCAGCCACACCCGCTCGGTGTGGTTGGCGATGTGCTCGACCTCGTAGGCGATCGTCCCGCTGTACGTCCGGCGCAGGCCGTCGAGGACCTCCGCCAGAGTGTCGCCGCCGACGTGGACGTCGAGCAGGTCGGCGCTGATCCGGTCCAGGCTGTCGGGATCGAGGCCGTGGAACGCCGGGTCCAAGGCCGGATCGCCGGGCGGCGGTGACCTGAGCGGATCGAGCTGCGCGGCCAGGTGCCCGTACAGGCGATAGGCGTCGATGAGGGCCATGGCGGATGCCATCCGCGCCAGGTCGGCGCCCGATACGGTGACCGCTGGACCCGACGGCCCGGCCAGGATCGGGGGGCTCGGTGGCGCTGCGGCAGCTTGCGGGGCTGCCGCCGGGAACGCGTCTCTTCCCGCCTCGACGGCTGGCCTGCCCACCTCAGGCAGGTCCGGAAGAGGCCCGATTCCCAGGCCGTCGGCGACCGATTGGTAGAACCCGTCGGCACCGTCCAGGAGTGCAGCCACGCGTCGCAGGAACGCGCCCGATTCGGCGCCCTGGATCACGCGATGGTCATAGGTCGAGGTGATCGTCATCACCCGCGTCTCGCCGACGTCGCGGATGGCGCCAGTGGCGATGATGCTGCCCTGGCCGGGCATCAGACGCGGGACGGATGCGGTGGTGCCCAGCGTGCCGGGGTTGGTGAGGGTCACCGTGGCCCCAACGTACTCGTCCGGGCCCAGGCTGCCATCCCGGGCGCCGGCAACGAGCTCCTCGTACCGCGCGTGGAACGCCCCGAAGT
>JBIOTW010000067.1:0-2292 GCA_044866355.1 Candidatus Limnocylindria bacterium
GCACCGCACAGGCCCGCAGCAGCTGGCCAGACACGAACGGCGACCCATTATCGACGTAGACGGCCTTCGGCACGCCGCGCGCCGCGAGCCCCGCCCGCAACGCGCGCGATGCGTTGAGCACGTCCTCCCTGGCCGCCCAGCGATAGCCGCAGAACAGGCGGCTGTGATCGTCAAGAAAGCAGAACAGAAACGTGCGGCGGCCGTCGATCAGCGGGCCGTGCAAGTAGGGGTCGGACCGAGGCGCGGTGCCGGCCTTTCAGCCGGTCCGTCTCCTCGGCCCGCCCTCCGAACCGGACGTGCGACTCTCACCGCATCCGGCTCTCCACAGGTTCACGCCACGCTCCATGGTGTGGGAATGCGTTCGCCCCGGTAGCGGTACCGCACAACGGGCACCGTTCGTGGCCGGAACAACGCGACTTGGCCGTCGCGGATCTCCCAGTTCGGGAGGTGGCGGCGGCACAGCGTTTCCCAGTTCAGATGGTTGTGTCGTTTGCGCATCCATCCGACTACGCGCCACCACGTGTAGTGGTCGAGGTAGCTGAACGTTTGCGACGACGCTCCGTGTCTGAAGTAGTTACACCATCCCCGCAGCACCGGGTTAAGCCGGCGCAACAGGTCTTCGAGCGTTCGATGCTTCTCTCGGCGAGTGAGCTGCCGGATCTTGTCCATCACTCGGGCCAGGGCCTTCTTGGATGGATAGATGTAGACCGCTCGGGCGCCTGCTCGACCGCGCCAGGATCGCCGCTGGATGCGGAACCCCAGGAAGTCGAAACCTTCGTCGATGTGGCAGACCCTCGTCTTCTCTGCCGACAGGCGCAAGCCGATCGGCGCGAGCACCGCGCTGGTCTCGTCCCACAGCGCTTCGGCGTCCGCTCGGGTGCCGCCGACCATCACCACGAAGTCGTCCGCATAGCGGACGAGGCGGTAGGTCGCGACACCTTGTTTGCGGCGCTTGGCGCGCAGCCAGTGCGGTCCGAGCGCTTCCCACTTGCGCGAGAAATGCTCATCGAGCACCGACAGGGCGATGTTGGCCAGGCACGGTGAGAGAATCCCGCCCTGAGGAGTTCCGGTGATGGTGTCCCGGCTGACGCCATCCTCAGAGAGGATGCCCGCCCGCAGGAACGCCGCCACCAGGCTGACGACGCGCTTGTCTTTGACGCGCTCCCGCATCCTGGCTAGTAGACCGGAATGCGAGATTTCGTCGAAACAGGCCGTGATGTCTGCCTCGAAAACCCACTCGTAGTTGCGAGGGGGCGATCCGAGGTAGTGAATCTCGGCGATCGCGTCCTGGGCTCGCCGCTTCGGGCGGAAACCGTAGGAACACGGTTTGAAGTCCGCCTCGAAGATCGGCTCGAGCACCAGCTTCAACGCGGCCTGCACGACCCGGTCGGGCGCGGTCGCGATCCCCAGCCGACGGACCTTGCCACCGGCCTTCGGGATCGTCTTCTCCCGCACCCGCGTCGGGACGAACTGGCGGCCCTTGAGCTGCGCTCGCAGACCCTCCAGCAGCTTCCCGGCGCTAGCGTCGAGGTCGCGCGGAGCGACCCCATCGACACCAGCCGAGCGTGCGCCCTTGTTGCTCCTCACCCTGGTCCACGCCACGACGAGAAACGCCGGGTCATAGACGAGGTTGTAGAGGTCATCGAACCGACGGTCGGGGTCCCCGACCGCCCAGTGGTGCAGCTTGGTCTGCATCGCGAGTACCCGCCGCTCGGCCTCCTCGAGGCTGGGCCACGGCGCGCCGGTATTCACCGGCGACCTTCTCGCTCTGGCTGCCCGCTGCGAACCTGCTGGACCCCTTTGCCATGTGGCCGGCTCTCCCGGCCTCGGACTACTACGGGTCCTCCGTCCCACCCCGGCGGCATCGGCCGGCAACGGGCCTTCCCGCCGGCCAGCCGAAGGGCCGGCCGGTGAGGGGCCACCGGGTTGGTTCCCACGTTCACTTCAGAACCGCTTGTCGGGTTAGGCGCCCAACTCTGCCCCTGCAGCCTCGCCACGGCTACGCCGCAGACCTTCACCGTGGCCTCCCGACCGACGACGCTCTTCGGTCCAGGAGTTCCCCGTCGGCCGAAGCCGCGGGTACGCACTGCAGCCCAGCCCAAATCCGCCAGGTTAGAGCTGGTGGAACTTGCTTGAGGGGCGTTCAACCGCTGGTTTCTCACGTACACCTTCCCGTCTCGCTTGCCGGACCCGAGCCATCTGGCAGTACTGGCCCGTCCCGTCGTTGTCGGGGCTGCTTGCCACCCATCACCGTCCGTTCCGACGGCTTAGGCTGCCCCCAGCTTGTTCCAG
>JBIOTW010000068.1:0-16088 GCA_044866355.1 Candidatus Limnocylindria bacterium
TCATCGGCGAGATCGGTGGGGAGGACGAGGAGCGGGCCGCGGAGCACATCGCACGCACCATGTCCAAGCCGGTAGCCGCCTTCGTGGCGGGTCGCACGGCTCCACCCGGGCGGCGGATGGGTCACGCCGGCGCGATCATCTCCGGTGGGGCGGGGACGGCCGAGTCGAAGCGGGCCGCCCTGCGCGAGGCGGGGGTGCGGGTGGCCGACTCTCCGCTGCAGATCCCCGACCTGCTGCGCGAGGCGGGGATCTCCTAGGTTTCCTCCGGAGCGGCGTCGTCTACGGCGGCCCCGCGTTCGAGCAGCTCCCAGAGGACGCCGTTGAGCGTCCGCGGATGGATGAACGCCACGGCGCCGTCGGCGCCCGGACGTGGCGCCTGGTCGATCAGCTCCGCGCCGGCCCGGTCCAGGCGCTCCAGCTCGTCCACGATGCTGGTCGTGCCGAAGCACACGTGGTGCAGCCCCTCACCCCGCGACGCGAGGAAGCGCGCTACGCCACTGTCGGAGTCGGTTGGCTCGATGAGCTCCAGGCGGGCCGCGGGCTCCGGGCCGGTCGGCAGCAGGCAGATGCGGACCGACTGGCCGGGAATGGTCTGTACCCCGTCTTGCGCCTCGAGGCCGAACAGCGCGCGGTAGCGCGGCAGGGCCTCCTCGATGGAGGCCACGACGACCGCGACGTGGTCGATGATCACGGGCGGTGCTCGCCCCACGCGTCGCGCAGCGCGTCGGCGATCTCGCCCAGGGTCACGTCGGCCTCGACGCAGGCGCGGATCCGCGGCAGCAGGTTTTCCGTTCCGCGTGCGGCCTCGCCCAGGGCGTCCAGCGCAGCGCTCGCCGCGGTAGCGCCCCGCGCCGCGCGCACGGCACGTGTCCGCGCGGCCTGGCTCCGCTCGGCCTCGGGATCGATGCTCTGGGGCTGGGGCCGGGCCGCCTCCTGGCCAGGCTCGACGAAGGCGTTCACGCCCACTACCACCGCCTGGCCCGATTCGAAGGCCCGCTGGTCGGCATACGCCGCGTCGGCGATGGCCCCCGCCTGGTAGCCTGCCTCCAGCGCGGCCAGCGGCCCGCCGAGCTCGTCGAGGCGGGCCAGCTCGGCGCTGGCGCGCGCATCCAGCTCATCGGTCAAGGCTTCCACGTACCACGACCCGCCAAGCGGGTCGATCGGCGCGGTCAGCCCCGATTCGTATGCCAGGACCTGCTGGGTCCGGAGCGCCAGTCGCGCGGCTCCGGGGCTGGGCAGCCCCAGCGCCTCGTCCAGGGCGTTGGTGTGCAACGACTGCGTCCCGCCCAGGACGGCGGCCAGCGCCTGGACGGTGGTGCGCACCGTGTTCGTCTCCGGCTGCTGCGCGGTCAGGGTCGAACCCGCGGTCTGGACGTGGAAGCGGAGGGTCATGCTGCGCGGGTCGCTGGCGCCATATCGGTCCTTGGCAACTCGCGCCCAGACCCGCCGGGCGGCCCGGAACTTCGCGACCTCCTCGAACAGATCGTTGTGGGCGGCGAAGAAGAAGGACAGGCGGGGCGCGAACTCGTCGAAGGTCAGACCGCCGGCGATCGCCGCATCGGCATAGGTGATCGCGTTGCCCACGGTGAAGGCGAGCTCCTGGGCGGCGGTGGCCCCGGCCTCCCGCATGTGGTAGCCACTGATGCTGATCGGGTTGAACTGGGGCAGCTCGGCGCGGCAGTAGGCGATGACGTCGGTGGCCAGGCGGAGCGACGGAGCGGGCGGAAAGATGTACGTCCCGCGCGCGATGTACTCCTTGAGGATGTCGTTCTGGACCGTGCCCCGAAGCCGCGCCGGCTCGACGCCCTGACGGCGGCCGACGGTCTCGTACAGGGCCAGGAGGATGGCGGCGGTGGCGTTGATCGTCATCGAGGTGCTGACCTCGCCCAGGTCGATGCCGTCGAACAGGTGCTCCATGTCGTGGACGGTGTCGATCGGTACCCCTACCCGTCCCACCTCGCCGGCCACCCGCGGGTCGTCGCTGTCGTACCCCATCTGGGTGGGAAGGTCGAACGCCACGGAGAGCCCGTGCTGCCCACCCGCCAGGAGGTCGCGGAACCGCCGGTTCGTCTCCGCAGGCGAGGTGAACCCCGCGTACTGCCGCATGGTCCACGGCCGCCCGCGATAGCCCGAGGCGTGGATGCCGCGGGTATAGGGATACGCCCCCGGATCTCCCAGACGCTGGTCCAGGTCGGGGGCCAGGTCGGATGACCGATACACGCCGCGGATCTCGATCCCCGAGGTGGACCGATCGCGGCGCGGACCGCCATCCGCGCCGCCGGCGGGATCGTCGCCGCTGCTCACGGCGCCGATTCTACGAGTCGGTGTCCGCCAGCCGAACCAGGATGGCGCCGGTTGCGATGGCCTGGCCGGGCGCGACCTCCACGCTCGCAACGCTCCCGGCGTGCGGCGCTCGGATCTCGTTCTGCATCTTCATGGCCTCTACCGTCACCAGCGTGTCCCCCGCTGCCACGACGTCGCCCGGGCTGACGGCGACCCGCACCACCAGTCCGGGGAGCGTGGCGCGGACCTCGGCAGGACCGTGGCGCCTCCCGAGCAGTCGGCTCGATTCGGCGAGGAGTCGGTCACGATGGCTTCGGACCGTGACCCCAATCCGGCGTCCGCGGATCGTGACCACCCACTCGGCGGGGCCACCCTCGACCAGGACAGGGACGTGGGTGCCTTCGCGACTCAGCAGCGCCGCGCCATGGGCGCGATCCTCCCAGGTGAGTTCCCAACCGGGGTCCGGATCGAGGGGTCGGTCGTCGACGAGGATCTCGGGTTCGCTGCTCGTCCCTCGGTCGCTGCTCATTGCTCGCCCACTGGTGACCGCTCGGTCGCCGCTGGCTGCTGGACCGCCGCTGGCTGCTGGACCGCCGCTGACCCCTCGATCGCCTCCTGGCGGGCCAGGCGTGCCCAGGGTCGATCGCCATCGGAGGGGCTGGGTGCGGAGATCGGAGTGCCGCCCGATCCGGGCACCCCACCGCTGGCTCGGGCCAGGGTCACCGCGGTCGCGGCCAGCTGGAGGTCGTCCTCCGAGGGAGCTGGCCCGTTCCGCCACAGGTCGGGGACCAGGCGAGTGTCGTACTCCCCAGACATGAACGGTGGCTGATCGACCAGCCACCGATGGAACCCGAGCGTCGTGGGCACGCCGCCGATCCGCGTCTCGTCCAGGGCGCGGCGAAGGCGCGAAACGGCCAGCTGGCGGTCCGCGGCATGGACCATCAGCTTGGCCAGCAGGGGGTCGTACTCGGTGGGCAGGTCGAGGCCAGCCTCCGCTCCGGCATCCACGCGGACGCCTGGCCCGTCCGGCATGCGCCAGGCGCCAACCCGGCCGGCCGCCGGTTGGAAGGCCTGCCACGGATCCTCCGCATAGAGGCGTACCTGAACGGCGTGGCCGCGCGGCAGCGCTTCGAGGACGTCCGGTGTCAAGCGCTGGCCGGCCGCCACGCGGATCTGCCAGGCCACCAGATCGATCCCCGTCACCAGCTCGGTCACGCCGTGCTCGACCTGGAGCCGGGCGTTCATCTCGAGGAACCAGTGACCCTGCTCCCCATCGACCAGGAACTCGACCGTGGCCGCGCTGTGGAAGGGCACCGCCTCCGCCACCCGTCGTGCATCCGTCGCCAGGCGCTCGCGGGTATCCGGACCCAGGTCTGGGGCAGGCGCCTCTTCCACCAGCTTCTGGTGGCGACGCTGCACCGAGCAGTCCCGCTCGCCGAGCACGGCCAACCCCCCATCCCGATCCCC
Organism: Candidatus Limnocylindria bacterium; assembly: GCA_044866355.1. Lineage (GTDB taxonomy): Bacteria > Chloroflexota > Limnocylindria > QHBO01 > QHBO01 > DASTEQ01. The sequence continues at coordinate 3,751 of JBIOTW010000068.1, forward strand.
GAGGAGCTGCACCTCCACGTGGCGGGCGCCCAGGACCAACCGCTCTACGTAGAGCGTCCGGTCGCCAAACGCGGCCGCAGCTTCGCGGGCCGCCGTGTCGAGTGCGGCGTGCAGCTCAGCCGGCGAATCGACGCGCCGCATCCCGCGGCCCCCGCCCCCCGCGGCGGCTTTGACCAATAAGGGATAGCCGAGACCCTCCAGGTCCGCGGGGGCCGCCGCGTCGACGGCCACCATCAATCCAGGAGTCACGGCGACGCCGGCGTCGACGGCCGTCCGTCGCGCGGTCAGCTTGTTGCCGAGCGCCTCCATCGTTTCGGCCGGCGGACCGATGAACACCATCCCGGCGGCGTCGACGGCCCTGGCAAACGCAACGTCCTCGCTGAGGAATCCGTAGCCGGGGTGCACGGCTTCCGCACCGGACCGCCGCGCGGCATCAAGCAGAGCCTCCGTGGAGAGGTACGACTCCGAAGCCGCCGCCGGGCCGATCCGCTCCGCGCGGTCAGCGGCGCGGACGTGCGGCGCATCCTGATCAACATCCGAGTAGACGGCAATCGCCTCGATCCCCAGCTCGCGACAGGCGCGGCTGATGCGAATCGCAATCTCTCCGCGGTTGGCGACCAGGATCCGACGAAACGGCGGCGTCATCGTCTTTGCGCAAAGACGGTCTGGTGGTGCGACAACGAGTGCGACCGGCGAGACGTCAGAGTGGGATGTTGCCGTGCTTGCGCCGCGGGCCGGCCTGGCGCTTTCCCTCCAGGACGGCGAACGCGCCGGCGACTCGACTGCGCGTCTCCGACGGACGAATCACTTCGTCGATGTAACCGCGCGATGCGGCGATGTACGGATTCGCGAATCGCTCCTCGTATTCGGCAACCAGCTGCTCTCGTTCCACCTCCGGATCATCGGACTGGGCGATCCGGTCACGGAACACGATGTTCACCGCGCCCTCCACGCCCATGACGGCAATCTCGGCTGTCGGCCACGCAAAGTTCAGGTCGCCCCGGATGTGCTTGCTGTTCATGACGTCGTAGGCACCGCCATATGCCTTGCGCGTGATGACGGTGACTTTCGGGACGGTAGCCTCCGCAAACGCATACAACAGCTTCGCCCCGTGACGAATGATGCCGCGATGTTCCTGATCAACCCCGGGTAGGAAGCCCGGCACATCGACGAGTGTCAGCAACGGAACGTTGAAGCAGTCGCAGGTCCGCACGAATCGCGCCGCCTTGTCGGATGCATCGATGTCCAGCACGCCGGCCAGCACGTCAGGCTGCTGCGCAACCACGCCCACCGACCGACCTTCGATGCGCGCAAAGCCGCAGATGATGTTCCGCGCAAACGCCGCATGCACCTCGAGAAACGATTCGCCATCCACGATCCCGCGAATCACGGTGTGCATGTCATAGGACTGCTGCGCGGAATCTGGGACCACACTGTCCATCTCACTCGTCCCGACGGTCGGCGGCGCCCACTCGGATTTCCGGTTGCCGGGGTCCACGTTGTTCTGCGGCAGGTAGTCGAGCAGCTGTCGCGCCAGCAACAGCGCCGCCGGCTCCGACGGCGCAAGGAAGTGCGCAACGCCGCTGATCTCGTTGTGGATGCGCGCCCCGCCCAATCCCTCGAGGTCGACCTCCTCGTGAGTCACCGTTTTCACGACCGTGGGCCCAGTGACGAACATGTAGCTCGACCCATCGACCATGATCGTGAAATCGGTGATGGCCGGTGAGTACACGGCGCCGCCGGCGCATGGCCCGAGGACCAACGACAGCTGGGGGACCACGCCCGAAGCAAGCGTGTTGCGCAGAAAGATCTCCGCATAGCCTCCCAGCGAATCGACCCCCTCTTGGATCCGGGCACCACCTGAGTCCGCCAGACCGATGATCGGCGCCCCGCTGGCAACCGCGAGGTCCATCACCTTGCAGATCTTCTGTGCGTGCGCCTCGGACAGGGAGCCGCCGAACACGGTGAAGTCCTGGGCGTACACGAACACGGTGCGCCCCTCGATCGCTCCCCACCCGGTCACCACCCCGTCGCCCAGGTAGCGCTCGTCCTCGAGCCCGAACTCGGTGGTCCGATGGGTGACGAAGGCGTCCAGCTCCGCGAACGATCCCTCGTCAAGCAGCAGCTCCAGCCGCTCGCGGGCTGTCAGCTTGCCGCGGGCATGCTGCTGTTCAATACGGTCCTCGCCGCCGCCGAGTTGCGAAATGCGTCGCTGTTCGGCCAGGTGGTCGAGCTTGTCCGATGTCGACACCAGTCCTCCAGGGAGATGGTGGGCCCAGCAGGGATCGAACCTGCGACCAGCCGGTTATGAGCCGGATGCTCTAACCACTGAGCTATGGGCCCGACGGGGCTGGCGGTGGACAAGTCCGAGTATAGAGGCTCGTCTTTGCACAAAGACATCGACAATCCCCGACGTTGTGGATAACCCGGGTGACCCCGGGCGACGCCGCTGCCTATCATTCCAATCGAATCGCCGGCGCGATTCAGCAGCCCACAAGCAGACCGCGGAAGGTGTCGCCTTGACCAAAGTGATCTCGCTGGCCAACCAGAAAGGTGGTGTCGGGAAGACGACGTGCACCATCAACCTCGGAGGCGCGTTGGCCGAGCTTGGGTATCGCGTCCTGTGCATCGATATGGATCCCCAGGCCAATCTCACGGTTGGCCTCGGCATTTCCCTCGTGGACGTGCGCCGATCCGTGGCCGATGTGCTCAACGAGGACCGCGTGCCACTGGACGAAGTGATCAGCGAGACTGCGGTGCCTGGCCTGTCCGTCGCACCCGCAACCCTCGAGCTGGCCTCGACCGAGGTTGAGCTGTTCACCGCCATCGGTCGCGAAATGGTCCTGCGTGATGCGATCTCGGGATCGGCGGATCGCCAATACGACGTGGTCCTGGTCGACAGTCCTCCGACTCTCGGCCTGCTCACGATCAACTCACTGGTGGCGTCGTCGCGGGTCATCATCCCGGTCCAGACCCAGTACTACGCCATCAAGGGCCTCACCGCTCTGATCAAAGTTATCAACACCATCCGGGTCAAACTCAACCACGACCTCGAGATCCTCGGTCTGCTCCCGACCTTCTATGACGGTCGCACGATCCTCGCTCGTGAGATGCTGGAGAACCTCCGCGAGCTGGGTGACCAGCGTGTCTTCAACACCATGATCAAGAACACGGTGAAACTCGGCGAGGCGCCCCTTACCGGTCGCCCCGTCACGGAGTACGCACCAGACTCGGCGGCCGCGCACGCCTTCCGAGACCTGGCGCGGGAGGTGATTGAACTTGGCTAAGCCGCCCGTCTTCAAGGACAACATCGCCCGTCTCTTCGACGAGGCCGCCGCCACCGAGCTGACCCCCGGCATCGTCTCGCTCATCGGGTCGCGCACGATCCAGGCCCAGATCCGGGAGATCCCCATCGGGCGCGTTCTCCCCAATCCGGCCCAGCCGCGCCTCTCGTACGAAGAAGATTCGCTGACCGAGCTTGCGGAGTCCATCCGGGAGCACGGCGTCTTGCAGGCCATCCTAGTACGCCCGGCCGGGTCCCAGTTCGAGCTGATCGCCGGGGAGCGGCGCTGGCGAGCGGCCCGCCTGGCGGGCCTCGAGACCGTCCCCTCCGTGGTGCTCGATCTCGACGAGGAGACGGCCCTCGAGGTCTCCATCATCGAGAACCTCCAGCGCGAGGACGTCTTTCCGCTCGAGGAGGCAGCCATGTACCGGAAGATGCTGGCCCTCGGGTACTCCGTCCGGCAGCTGGCGGCCAAGATTGGCAAGGACAAGGGGTACGTCGAGAATCGGCTCCGGTTGGCCGACGCACCGCCGGAGATCCGCGAGCTGGTGGCGGCCCGCCGGGACACGATCAGCCATGCCTACGAGCTGATGAAGGTGACCGATGAGAAGACCCGACAAAAGCTGGCGAAGCGGGTGGCGGCCGGAGAGCTGACGCTGGCCAAGCTCCGTCGTCTGACCGGAGCCCGCGAGCCGAAGACCGAGGTAGAGCGACCCAAACGCCGGGCTCGCACGGCCGCCGGCGTGGCGGTGGCCGTGCGCAACGCGGATGACGCGCTGATGGACGTCAAGGGACGGCTCGCGACGGTGGTCGAAGAGCTGGCCGACCTGCTCCGCCAACACGAGGTCATCAACCAAATCCCAGCGACCAATCGCGACAACCTGGCCAAGTACCTGACCATCACCAAGCTCAAGCTTGAGAACACCATCGCCATCGTCCGCGCCACGCGCGAGGAATAGCCGGAAGTCACCCTCAGGGGGTGTAGGACATGACCTCGCGGTGGTCGACGAGGAAGTCCACCAGCTTGGCCCGCGCGTCGGGATCGGTCCGGCGCAGGCCGGCGACCGCCCTGGGGAGCTCGAAGATCGGTGCCGCCAGCTCTCCGGCGGTGTCGATCCCGATCACGTGGTCCGGTCCCCCGCCGACCAGGAAGACCCGCTGGAAGCCCCGCGCGTCCAGCCCCGCGGCCCGGTTGAAGGCGGCGATCGCGGTCCCCACCCCGCGCCGCTTGGCGAAGTCCATGAACAGGTCGGCGGCCCAGGTGTCGATCTGCTCGTCGCCCTGGGCGGCAACCATCTCCCGGTAGGGCTTCGCCTCGGTCAGGTTCACGGGGTCTCCTCGCGCGGGCCTGGGCGATTCTAGCCGAGCCGATCCGCGTCGAATCGGCCCGGCACCGGCCGGACTCCGGCTATCCTCGGCCCGTGCTGTCGCGCAGCAGCGACCCCCGAACCGAGGACATCATCACGTACGACCTGGTCCGTTCCGGACCCCAGGGCGAGGCGGTGGTCGGTTCGGCGACCTTTCAGGCCGGCCGGTGGCAGGTGACCGCACCCGACAACGTACGGGCCTCAATCGAGGAGCTGCTCGCCCAACCGTTCGTGGACCGAGTCCGGGCCGACGAGCGGCCGCGCGGCTATCGACGCAGCGGACGGGGCCAGGTCGACATGCTGATCCCGGGCATGGCCGAACACTTCGTGGCTCGCATGCGGGGCCTTTGGCTGGCCTTCCCAGACCAGACCCTGGTCACGGCCCGTGAGGGGCGGGTCCGGCCCTCGCCAGCTTCTGCCGCGGCACTCCCCGAAGCGGCCGAAACCGGTCCGCCGGTGGTCGACCCGGCCGTCCGGAGATCAACCCTCGAGCGTGCGGATGACGCGGTCAGTGCCCGGGCCCTCGTCCGCGCCGCGGACCCGGATGCCGGCACCCGCCCGGCGGGCTCGGTGGCCGTCCGACGGACCGACTGCGGCTGGATCGTCTGACCGGGACCTGACCGGTATCATCCCGACATGAACCGCCTCGGGCGCTACCTCGCCTTCCCGATCTTGATCGTGGTCACGGGAGGCATCTACCTCCTCCTCAGCGGCGAGCTGGCCGGGGCGACGATGATGCTCGTCTTCGCGGGAGCCACGGCCTTCTTCATGTGGGTCCTGGTGCCAACCGTCGACCACGAGGGCAACACCGCCCCCATCGACCCGGACTTCCCGGAGCCGAAGCGCTAGGTCGGCCGCGAGCTTCTCACCAGCCCCCGCGGGGGGTTGCCTTCAGCGGATCCCTGTGTCGTAGCTGACCAGGAGCTCTGTCGGGACACCCAGCTCGACGCTGAACTCGAAGGGCGCGGCGGTGCCCATCAGGCCCTCGACCGGCTGGGGCTCGAGCCGATACGTGCCCGGCGCCAGGCTCAGGGCGAAACGGCCCTCGGCGTCACTCGTAGCCCGGGCCACCTCGATTCCGTCCAGGGTGGTCACCACCAGCTCGGCGCCATCCACCGGTCGATCGGCGCAGGAGGGATCTGGCGGGTCGGTGACCACGGGGCAAGTCGGTCCGGATGTGACGATGCCGGTGACGTTCGATCCGGCGGGCGGCGGATCCCCCACCTCGTCCACCAGCTCCACGTCTCCGGTCCGAGACACGGCGTAGATCCAGCGGTGCTCGTTGATGCAGCCGGCCGGGCAGTCGCCCCACCCGATGCGGACCTCGACCTGCCACCCATCATTGGTGGCGGTCGCCTCGTACCAAGCCGCCTGACCGATGAGCTCTGGGTCGCGGGGGGCGATCCCGGCGAACAGATCGTTCTCGTCCAGGACGAGGTCCACCGCTTCCGCCTGGCTGATCGGCGTGGCTCGGGCCGGCGGAAGGCAGGCCGCCATCGACAGTGCGAGGACCACGGCCAGGGCCGGGACCACACCGGGGACCCTGGCCAGGACTGTTAGGCCGCGCTTCATGACCGGTGGACGCCCGCGGGTCCAGGTCGGTTCCCCATGCCTACCATGGCAGCAGCTGGCGGAGGGCGAACCAAAGGTTGGCGGGGCGTTCGGCGAGGCGCCGCACGTACCACGGATACCAGTAGTCCCCGTACGCGATGAGGACCCGGACGCGGTAGCCGGCGGCTCGCAGGCGGCGCTGCTGGTCGGCCCGGATCCCGTACAGCATCTGGACCTCGAACGCGTCCCGCCCATGGCCGTCGACCGCTCCGGCCCGGGCGATCTCTTCGACCAGCTCGACGTCGTGCGTGCCCAGGCCCAGGGCCAGGCGACCGGCCGCGGCGTCGGGGAGCATCGCCAGCGCGAGGTCGCGGTACGCGGCGTCCACCTCGTCTCTAGACCGGAACGCTCGCTCGGCGGGCTCGTCATAGGCGCCCTTTACCAGGCGAATGGCCGGACTCCGGGGACGCAGCCGCTCGACGTCCGCCGGCGTCCGGCGCAGGTAGGCCTGGAGGCAGACGCCCGCCCCGGGCTGCACGTTCAGGAGGCGCTGGTACAGGTCCAGCGCGCGATCGACGTAGGCGCTGTCCTCCATGTCGATCCAGAACCGACTCCCCACCCCCTGAGCGTGCCTGGCCAGCGCCTCGCAGTGGCGGTACGTCGCCTCCGGGTCGAGATCCAGGCCCAGCTGGGTCAGCTTGGGCGAGATCTGGCCGTCGTGGCCACGGCGCGCGATCTCATCGATAAGCGCGTGGTAATGAGCGGCTACCGCATCGGCCTGGCTCATATCGGTCAAGTTCTCGCCAAGGCGGGTGTAGAGGGCAGGGATCCCGCCGGCTTCGAGGGCCTCACCGGCGGTCAGTGCCTCCTCCACCGTCTCGCCGGGCATGAACCGTCGCACCGCCCGGCGCACGCCGGGCAGACGCGGAACACGGGTTCGCAGCCACTGGTTGCGGGCGCACCACAGGAGGAATCGGCGCATCGGTCTGGATGGTAGCGGTCGTCCTCGGTGCCACGGGGGTCGTGATAAGGTCGTTGAAAGGTCGAATCGGTCGAGCGGGGGGTCGATCGAGAGTCGAGTGGGACTCGCGGGACGGAGGAGGACGGAGCGTGGGAGCGGGCTTCTTCTCGGGGGTTGAGGAGCGGATCCCCTTCGGCGGGCCAGACTCGACGGAGCCCCTGTCGTTCAAGGCGTACCAACCGGATCGGCTGGTGCTGGGCAAGCGGATGGAGGATCACCTCCGGATCGCGGTCTGCCTGTGGCACTCGTTCAACTGGCCCGGGTCCGACATCTTCGGGGCGGGCACGTTCGATCGGCCCTGGCTCGCCGCCGGAGCGGAGCCGATGGACGCGGCGCGAACCAAGGTGAACGCCGCGTTCGAGTTCATCGCCAAGCTCGGGGCTCCGTTCTTCACGTTCCACGACCGCGACGTCGCGCCCGAAGGGGCGACGTTCGCCGAGACCCGTTCCAACCTCGAGGTCATGGTCGAGGAGATCGAGGCCCATATGGCGCGCACCGGCGCGCGGCTGCTGTGGGGCACGGCCAACCTGTTCACCCACCCGCGCTACGCGGCCGGGGCGGCGACCAACCCGGACCCCGAGGTGTTCTCGTACGCGGCGGCCCAGGTGCGGCTGATGCTCGAGGCCACCCATCGGCTGGGTGGCGAGAACTACGTGCTGTGGGGCGGCCGAGAGGGGTACGAGACCCTCCTCAACACCGACCTGGCCCGTGAAGGCGATCAGCTGGCCCGTTTCCTCACCCTGGTCGCCGAGCACAAGGAGAAGATCGGCTTCGGGGGCACCCTCCTGATCGAGCCCAAGCCCCAGGAGCCGACCAAGCACCAGTACGACTACGACACCGCCACTGTCCACGGCTTCCTGGCACGACACGACCTGACCGATGCCTATCGGGTCAACATCGAGGTCAACCACGCCACGCTCGCCGGGCACAGCTTTCACCACGAGGTGGCCACCGCCCTGGCGCTGGGAATCTTCGGCAGCGTCGACGTCAACCGCGGCGACTATCAGAACGGCTGGGACACCGATCAGTTCCCGAACTCGGTCGAGGAGCTCGCCCTGGCGTTGCACGAGATCCTCCGGGCCGGAGGCTTCGCCAGCGGCGGGTTCAACTTCGATACCAAGCTCCGGCGCCAGAGCCTGGACCGATCCGATCTGTTCCACGCCCACATCGGAGGCATGGACACGCTTGCCCGAGCGCTGCTGGTCGCCGGCGACATGGTCGAGCGCGGGACCCTGGAGCGGTCGCGCGAGGCGCGCTACGCCGGGTGGGCAGGGCCGCTCGGCCAGGAGATCCTGTCGGGCGGGGTCTCGCTGGAGGCGCTCGCCGATCGCGTGGCTGCCGGGGGGATCGACCCGAAACCGGTCTCCGGACGCCAGGAGCTGCTCGAGAACCTGGTGAACCAGCGCATCTGGGCCACCGGCGAGGAGACGACGGGCGGCGGCGCCGGCCGCTGAGCTCCGACCGCCACGCACGGTGAGCTACGTCCTGGGCATCGACGTCTCGACGACGGCCACCAAGGCCGTCCTGGTCGACGAGGCCGGGGCCGTCCGCGGGATGGGTCTGGCCGAGTACGACTTCAGCGTGCCGCGCCCGCTCTGGAGCGAGCAGGACCCACGCCGGTGGTGGGACGCCGCCGTGGCGGCCATCCACTCCGTGTTGGGCACCACCCGCGTGGCGCCCGAGGACGTCTCGGCGGTCGGGCTCAGCGGGCAGATGCACGGGGCGGTGCTGCTCGGCCGGGATGAGCAAGTCCTGCGCCCGGCGATCCTGTGGAACGACCAGCGGACGAGCGCCGAATGCGACGCGATTCGCCAGGCCGTTGGCCCCCAGCGGCTGATCCAGATCACCGGCAATGACGCGCTGACCGGGTTCACCGCGCCCAAGCTGCTCTGGGTCCGAGACCATGAGCCCGACGTCTGGCAGCACACCGCTCACGTCTTGCTACCCAAGGACTACGTCCGGTTGCGTTTGACCGGTGAGTACGCGGTGGACAAGGCTGATGGCGCGGGGACGCTCCTCTTCGAGTTGGCCGCTCGTGACTGGTCGGCCGAGGTCATCGCAGCCCTCCACATCGATCCGATGTGGCTCCCGAAGTCATGGGAAGGCCCAGAAATCACCGGGGCGGTCACCGAACCCGCGGCCGCGGCCACCGGCCTTCGGCGCGGCACGCCGGTAGTCGCGGGGGGCGGTGACCAGGCGGCCAACGCGGTCGGGGTGGGGGTCGTGGCTCCCGGATCCGTCGCCCTGTCGCTCGGGACCTCGGGCGTCGTCTTCGCCGCCACATCGCGTCCGCTGTTCGAGCCACGCGGTCGGGTACACGCCTTCTGCCACGCCCTACCCGATCGGTGGCACCTGATGTCGGTAATGCTGTCAGCAGCCGGGAGCCTGCGCTGGTTCCGGGACACGCTCGCGCCGGGAACGCCATTCGACAGGCTGGTGGCTCCCGCGGCCAACGTCCCGGCCGGGAGCGAAGGCCTGTGGTTCCTCCCCTACCTCAGCGGCGAGCGCAGCCCCCATGCCGACCCGTACGCCAGAGGCGCCTTCGTGGGCCTGCGGCTCGAGCACGAGCAACACCACTTGGTTCGCGCGATCCTCGAGGGGGTGGCGTACGGCCTGCGAGACGGGCTGGACCTGATGCACCAGGCCGGGATGCCGGCGCCGGCCCAGGTCCGAGCCTCCGGTGGCGGGACGGCCAACCCGCTATGGCGCCAGATCCTGGCCGACGTCCTGGGCGCCGAGCTAGCGGTGACGAGCACCTCCGAGGGGGCGGCCTACGGAGCCTGCCTGCTCGCAGCGGTCGGCGCCGGTTGGTTCCCGTCGGTCGAGGCCGCGGCCGGCGCCATGGTCAGCGTCTCGCCGGTGGCCGAGCCCGGTCGGGATGCGGCCACCTATGCCGCTGGACACGCGGTCTTCCGCGAGCTCTATCCCGCCCTGGCGCCGCACTTCCCCCGGCCGTAACCGTCAGCCGCGGAGCTCGGCGAGCTCCTTCTCAGTGACCTCCCCCGGCTTCTTGCCGAGGATGATCATGCCCAGGATCTGGTCAGCGTCGACGTCGTCCTTGCGGACGGTCCCGACCAGCCGACCGTGGTACATCACGCTGATCCGCTCGGACAGGTCGAACACGTCGTGGATGTCGTGGCTGATGAGGAAGATGCCGATTCCCTCCTGCTTCAGCTGTCGGATCAGGGAATGCACCTGCGCGGTCTCGGCCGGTCCCAGGGCTGCGGTGGGCTCGTCCATGATGAGAACTCGCGCGTTGAAATACACGGCGCGGGCGATGGCGACCCCCTGGCGCTGACCGCCGGACAGGGAGCGCACCGGCGTCGTGAAGCGCCGGAAGTTCGGGTTCAGACGACCCATCACCTTCCGGGTGGCGTCCTCCATCGCCGACTCGTCGAGCGTCCCCCAACGGGTCGTCATCTCGCGACCGAGGAAGACGTTCGCTGGCGCGTCGACGTTGTCGGCGAGGGCAAGCGTCTGGTAGATCGTCTCGATTCCCAGCTCCTTCGCGTCGCGCGGATTGGTGATGGGCTTCTCCTCGCCGTCCACGAGCGTCACACCAGAGTCCGGTGGATGGGCACCCGACAGGACGCGCATGAGGGTCGTCTTCCCCGCGCCATTGCCGCCCACTATCCCCATCACCTCGCCGGGATAGAGATCCACCGTCACGTCATCGACGGCGTGCACGCCGCCGAACGCGACCCGGATGTTGCGCATCTCGACCAGGGGGACCCGCTCCGTCACCGCCATCACTTCACCTCCATCCGGTCAGCTGGCACGGCGACGATTCCAGCTGTCGAGGCCGACGGCCACGATGAGCACGATCCCGGCCGCGATGTCCTGGTACGGCGAGGACAGGCCGATGAACTGGAGCCCGTAGGCGAGGGTTGCCATCACCAGCGCGCCCAGGATCGCTCCCGGTATCGTCCCAATCCCTCCCGACAGTGACGTCCCGCCGATCACCGTGGCCGCGATGACGTAGAGCTCATATCCACGGCCCACGTCGAGCGAGGCTGCGTTCAGTCGGGCCGCCGCGATCGCTCCGCTGAGCCCGCACAGGATCCCCATGAGGACGAACGACTTGAGGATCGTCGCGCGGGTATTTATGCCAGCCAGTTCCGCGGCTTCGGGATTGCCGCCGATGGCATAGATGTAGCGACCGAAGCGTCTCCTGTTGGCGAGGAATGACATGACGATGGCGACGATGATGAGCAGCAGGATGGGCCACGGGATACCGGACTCGATCCGAAGTCCTCCTGGCGGGATGGCGATCCCGTTCTCCTGGGCCCAGCGCTCGGCCAGAGGCTGTGGCCACAGATAGCTGTTGGCAATGAAGACGAGACCCAGCGTGGCGAGGCACCCCACGATCCCGATAAGCGCCTCGGCCCACATCGGCCGTAACGGGAAGCCGAATTTTCGGCGCTGACGCCGGCTATATGCCAGCAGCGCAACGATACCGACGCACACGATGATCCCGACCACCCAGCTGAGGGTGCCGCCGATCGATCCCTGGGGCCCGCCGCCCAGGATCTGGAAGGTCGGGTCGAGCCCGGCCACCCCTTGGCCGCCTGACATGATCCATACCACCCCCCGGAGGGCGAGCAGCCCGCCGAGGGTGACGATGAACGACGGGACCCCGATATAGGCGACGATGCCTCCCTGGAGGGCGCCGATCAGCCCGCCGACAGACAGGCCGATCGCCAGGGCGATGACCCAGGTGAGCGGATGCCCGCGGCCCAGCAGATCGGTCAGAATGCCGGTCCCGGTCATCAGCAGCGCGTAGGTCATGGCGGTCACGCCCACCAGCGATCCCACCGACAGGTCGATATTCCTGGACACGATGATGACGACCATGCCGGTCGAGATGATCGCAACCGACGCGGCCTGGACCGACATCGTGACCAGGTTGGCCGGCGACAGGATCCGCCCGCCGGTCAGGATGCCGAACACGACCAGCATCCCGATGAACGCGGCGACCATGCCGAACAGGCGAAGGTCGATCTCGGTCGCGGCCACCATCCCCCGAAGGGAGCGGCGGCCGGGTTCCGTGGTGGGACCGGGTACGGCCGTCGCAGCGTCCGTCACGTCATCACTCCCTGAAACGAAGAGCGCCGGG
>JBIOTW010000069.1:0-3225 GCA_044866355.1 Candidatus Limnocylindria bacterium
CGGGCGCCCCCTCGTTGATCTGCCGCGTCGCGTGGCTGTAGCGCAGCACGTGGCTCCCGAGGTACGGCGCCGAGATCCCCGCGGCCTGGGCGTGGGTCATCACGATGTGGCGGACGGCGGACGAGCTGGTCAGGGCGCCATATTGCGTATTCCGGTGAAAGCGATCGCTTGTTCCGACGGATCGTGATCACGCCGTCCGGCCATCGTGATCGCTCATCGGAGCACAGCGACGCTCGCGATTGTCTCTATTCCTCCTCCTGAGTCAAGGGCATTGTGCATGGGGGTCACTTGGGCCCCTTGCCGGCCGACACGGTCGACTTCGGGCTGGCGGGCACGGCGGCACCGGAAGAGCCGCCGCGCTGGGCCTTGGCCCGGACTTCGCGCATGGAGGGGCCGTGGAGTTCGATGACCTGCGCGGTGTGGATGAGACGGTCGCAGATCGCGTCGGCCAGGGTCGGATCTCCGATGGCCTCGTGCCAGGCCTTGACGGGAAGCTGGGTGGTGATGAGGGTCGAGGCGCGCTCGGCACGGTCCTCGATGACCTCGAGGAGATCCTGCCGCTGGGGTCCGGTCAGTGCGGTGAGTCCAAAGTCGTCGAGGACGAGTACGGCCGTCTTCGCGAGCTTGGCCAGCAGCCGGGTGTAGGAGCCATCCCCGCGGGCGACGGCGAAGTCCTGGAACAGCCGCGGGACGCGCAGGCTGTACGCGGTATACCCGGACCGACAGGCGCGCTCGGCGAAGGCAGCTGCCAGCCACGACTTGCCGATGCCGGTCGGGCCGATGATGACCAGATTCTGGTGCTGCTGGATCCAGGCACAGGTGGCGAGGGACCCGACGAGGGCTTTGTCGAGCCCGCGCCGCGGCGCCTGCCAGTCGATGTCTTCGAGCGAGGCCTGGTGCCGCAGGTTGGCCGCCTGGAGGCGTCGCTGCAGCTTGCGCTGTTCGCGGGCGGTCCATTCGTGGTCGATGAGCATGCCGACCCGCTCCTCGAAGCTGAGGTCGGCGAACTGGGGCGAGGCGAGTTGCCGTTGGAAGGCCTCGGCCATGGCGGTCAGGTGCATCGCGGTCATCTTGTCGACGGTGGCATGCACGAGCATGGGTGCTCCTTTCAGGCCTCACGGGCCGGCGTGGCGCTGGACGGCGTCGGGTCGCCGGCGTCGCCCGGGTGTCGCGAGCGTGTTTGAGGTTTGAGGGTCGGGTCCGGGGGGAGGGCCGGCCCTGGGGGGCGCGAGGCCGTAGAAGCCTCCAGGACGCGTTTCGAAGCGGTGACCCATCGCCGCCTATCGCCCTCCGCGGGCGTGTTCGCTCGATTCACCCGGCACCGCGGTACCGGCGGCCGGGTGGTCCGCGTAGTAGGCGGCGCCGCGGAGATTGGGGTGGACGGCGATGATCCGGCTCGGGACCGGCGGGTCGTCCAGCGGGACCTGGTCGAGTCCGGTCGCCAAGATGTTCTGCACGGTCCGGTACCGGGGCGCACCCAACTGGGCCGCCCGCGCACAGGCGGCCTCCAGCCGGGCGGCGCCGTAGCGCTGGCCGAGGCGCAGCAGGCCGAGGCAGGCGCGGTAGCCTTGCTCCGGATGGGGCCGGCTGGCGAGGATGTCGGTGACGACCTGGGCCGTGGCGGGCCCGGTCTTGGCCGCCCACGCGATGAGCCGCGAGGGCGTCCATTCCGCATGCGCGCGGTGGGCGTGCGGCATGTGCTCGGGCTGGGTCGAGGCCTGGCCGCGGCCGGCCAGCCGGCGATGCGACGCGATCCGCCGGCCCTTGAAGAAGACTTCGACCGTCATGGCCGTGAGACGCGCCTCCACGCGCTGGTGGACCAGCTGATAGGGGACGCTGTAGTAGTTATGCGCGACCTCGATGTGGTAGTCGATGTTCACGCCGCAGTCCGTCCACACCGCGAACTCGTAGGGCGTCGGCGGCAGGGGCCGGAGCGCCGGGCGATCGAGCCGCTCGAAGAGTTCGCGGCGCGAGACGCCAAGTTTCTTCATCGGGCGGTCGTTGAGCGGGGCCAAGAGTGCGCGGATCGCCGCGTTCAGCTCGGCGAGCTGGAAGAAGCGGCGGTGGCGGAGGGCCGCGAGGATCCAGCGCTGGACGAGCAGCACGGCCGCTTCCGCGGGAGCTTTGTCGCGGGGGCGTCCACTCCGGGCAGGGACCACCGCGAGTCCGTAGTGGCGGGCGAACCCGAGGTAGGTGCGGTTGATCATCGGCTCGTAGCGACAGGCCTGGGTGACGCCGCTGCGCAGGTTATCCGGGACGAGGATCGCCGGGCTACCCTGGAAGTACTCCAGCATCCGGACGTGGGCGCCGATCCACGCCGGCAGGTCCTGGCTGGGGCAGGCCTCGGCGTAGGTGTAGCTCGAGGCGCCGAGCACGCCGATGAACAGCTCGACGGGGACGAGCTCGCCGGTCTGGGGATCGCACAGGACCGGCCGCTGCCCCGAGAAGTCGACGAAGGCCTTCTCGCCGGCGCGATGGACCTGGCGCATCGTCGGGGCCAGGGTGCGGACCCAGCGGTAGTAGTGGCGGCAGAACTGGCTGTAGCGATACCCGTCGGGGTGGGCGTCGAGGTACTCCAGCCACAGCCGCTGGAGCGTGACGCCGGGGTGCTTGAGCTCCTGGTGCAGCCACGCCAGGTCCGGCAGCGGCCGAGCCACCCCGACCAGGTCGTGGACCCGCTGGAAGAGCCGGGCCTCCAGTTGGGCGTCGTCCAGGGCCTCCGGCAGCGGCCAGCTCAAGCCGGCTCGCTCGGCCCGGCGGCAGTATTCCGACACCGTCCCCAGGCCGACCCCGCAGCCCCGGGCGATGGCCCGGTGGGGGAGCCCCTGGCCGTACTTTAGTCGCAGAATCTCACGGACTTGTCGCATCAGTCGCCTCGTATTGGGCATGCAGGGCGCCTCCTTGGCTGGAGGTCACCCTACCGAGGTCGCGACGCGACCGATGAGCGATCGGGGTCGAACCCGGCGATCAGGATCCCCCGGAACGGGCGATCAGACCGCCGGAATCCGTGATCAGGATGGACCGGAACGGGTGATCAGGTTCCTCCGGAACGACCGATCAGATTCCTCCGGAATACGCAGTGAAGTCCACTCGCGGCCACTCCAGCCCGAGGACCTCGGACTTCCGCCAGCCGGTCAGGTAGGCAAACTCGGCGACCGGCTGCAGGTCCGGTGAGAGATACGCGCACACCGCCCGATGCTCGGGCTCCTCGAAGAACCCCGAGCG
>JBIOTW010000070.1:0-27996 GCA_044866355.1 Candidatus Limnocylindria bacterium
GCCCGCCCTCGGTGTCAGGTTGCATCGGTAGCCCCTGAGGGGCGTCCGCTGCCGTCGTCAGTCCGGGTCGAAGAAGCACACTCCTTCGCCGGCACATGGATCGATCGAGCCGTCAGCCATGCCAGCCAGCGCCTCATCAATCCGGGCCTGGATGTCATCGGTGATCAGGTCCTCGAAGTTGTGATACGGGGCCAGACCGATGCCGCCATTGGTGGCGTCGCCGACGACGTTGCCGCCCACGGCGGATCCATCCGCGACCCGCTCGATGGCAGCCTGGATCGCGGCCACGATCTTCTTCTCGGCGCTGGTCACCAGGCACGCCTGGTGGTCCGGCGAAGAGTTGAACTGGTCGACATCCACGCCGATCGCGTACAGGTCGTTGTCGCACGCAGCAGACAGGACACCCTGCCCGCTGCCGCCCGCCACCTGGAACAGGACGTCGGCGTCCTGGGCGACCATCTGGTCAGCCAGCTGGCGGCCGGTGTCAGGATCGTTGAACGCGACCGAGATGTCCTCGGACACGTACTCCACGAAGACCGTGGCGTCCGGGTTCACCGACAGGCAGCCGTTGTGGTAGCCGCCGATGTACTGGGGGACTGGCGGGATGGCGAAGATGCCACCCACCGCGCCGATGACCCCGGTCTCGCTGATGCTGCAGGCGAGAACTCCAGCCAGGTATCCGGCCTGGGCCTCGGCAAAGTTCAGGCCCTGGGCATTCGGGACCAGGTCGGCGAAGTCGCCGTTGCCGTCGCAGTCAGGAGCATCCGCCGGCTCGGTGTCGCGGTTCCCCTCCGCGTCAATGCAGTAGAACTGATCGAGACCGATGAAGTTGACCTCTGGGTTCGCGATCGCTGCGTCCAGGGTGGCGTCGCCCAGGGCGAATCCATAGCTGACGATGATCTGGAAGTCCTGGTCGATCAGCGTCTGGATGTTCGCCGCGTAGTCTTCGACAGACTCGGTGACGATGACCTCACCGGTGCCTCCGACGGAGTCGATGCCCGCCAGAGTGCCGCACCAGCCAGCCTCGTTGAATGACTTGTCCTCGAGGTCGCCGACGTCGGTCACGCCGCCAACCTTCCAGGCGTCGCCCGCGTCCTGGTCTCCGCAGGCCGCGAAGCCGCTGGGCGCCTCGGACGGTGAAGGCTGACAGGCCGCCAGCACGAGCGCCAGAATGACGAATCCGGCGCCCAGTACGTTAAACCGATTCCGCATGCGTTCTCCTTCCGCCCTCCGTAACGGTGTGGATCTCGCCGCGGCGTTGAACGCGGCACGCTCGGGGCCTAAGGGCAGTGCCCACGCGAGTCGGCGGCATCATAGCCGCCCGAGGGGGCGCTCTCAAGAGGTTTTTGGGTGTCCAGCCGTATGATCGGCCGCCATGGCCACTCCGTCAGAACGCCGGCCGCTGCGGCTGGTGATCCTCGATCTGGACGGGGTCGTGTACCGCGGGGACCGGCCGGTGGAGGGCGCGGTCGAGCTTGTCGGCCGCCTTCACGAGGCGGGAATCGTGGTGCGCTATGCCACCAACAACTCGATGTCCACCCGCGCCGCCTTCGCGCAGCGGCTGCGCGGGATGGGGATCGAAGCCGATGCCGACGAGATCGTGACCTCGACCTCGGCCACAATCGACTACCTGAGCCGCCACGAGCCTGAGGTTCGGACCATCCTGGCGGTGGGGGCCGAGGGCATGGTTGACGAGCTCCGGGCGTCCGAGTTTGAGGTCCTCCCTGCGGCGGAGGGTGGCGATTCGGTACGCGGGGTGGACGCGGTGCTGGTTGGGCTCGATCCGCTCTTCGATGACGCCCGCCAGGCGGCCGCGGTGGAGCGTGTTCGGGGCGGAGCGCGGTTCATCGCGACGAACGCGGATGCCCGCTACCCCACCCCAACCGGATCCCTGCCGGGCGCCGGGACCATGGTGGCCGCCATCCAGGATGCGACCGGCGTGGAGCCGCTCGTCATCGGGAAGCCGGAGCCGGCCATGTTCCGTTCCATCCTGGAGGCCACCGGCATCGAGGCCAGCCAGGCCCTGGTGATCGGTGACAATCCCGATTCCGACATCCGCGCCGCGCGTCGCACCGGCATCGAGTGCCTGCTGGTACTGACCGGCGTCACGGCGCCCGACGCGGTCCCGAGGCTGAGCGGCGAGCGGGCGCCGGACCACGTGGCCGCTGATCCGGCCGCGGCGTGGGAGCTGCTGGAAGCCCGAATCAGCCCCTGAGGGTGGGTCCCGAGCCGGCCCACGCGTGCCAGGCCTGAGCCGCCGCCGCCCGGCGGGTGGCCAGCTCCAGCGGCGAGCTGAAGCCACGCCGAAACGCATTGATCGCGATCTCCGACAGCTCGTCAGGAGTCATCCCGGTCGCCATGGCCACGTTCGCCAGCTCGCCGCTGAGGGTCGTGTTGCTGACCGTCCGGTCGTCCGTGGAGAGCGTCACGCTGACTCCGGCCCGATAAAGCCGCGTGACAGGATGTGAGGCCAGATCGGGCACGATCCCAGCCTGGACGTTGCTGGTAGGACACAGGTCCAGCGTCACGCCACGCCCCCGCAGCGCCTCGAGGAGCTCCGGATCGTCCGCCGCCGGCGCGCCGTGCGCGACTCGGCTGATCCCGAACTCGAGAACCTCCCAGATATGGGCCGTACCCGGAGTCTCCCCGGCGTGGGCGGTCAGGCCCAGCCCAGCTGCCTGAGCGGCACGGAAGGCCGCGGCATGGGGTGGTGCGGGGTACTCGGCCTCGGGACCGGCCAGATCGAAGCCGACCACTGGCGGGCCGAAGGCGGCCGCCTCGTGGGCGAGCTCCACGTTGTGCCGAGGCGGGTGTGAGCGCATGCCTGTCACGATGAGACCGATCAGCGGCGCCGCGGGCCCAGCTTCATTCCGGGCGTCCGCCACGCCGTCGGCGACCGCGGCGATGACGTCCGAGACGCTCAGCTTCCCCTCCAGGTGGAGGCGCGGCGCCCAGCGGATCTCACCATAGGTCAGGCCATCGGCGGTCATGTCGGCGACCAGCTCGGCGGCCGCCCGACGGAGGGCACTGGCGGACTGGAGGAGCGAAATGGGAAGGTCGAAGTACGTCAGGAGATCCGCCTGGTTCGGGCAGCGGGGCGGGGCCGTCAGCCGCCGCCGCGCCTCATCGAGGGTGAGGGACATTCCCGCCTCCGCGGCCAGCTCGACCGCGGTGGCCGGGCGCAGCGCGCCGTCCAGGTGCTGATGCAGCTCGGCCTTGGGCAGCCGACGGATGGCCTCGACCAGGTCGGTGGGAGCAGGCTCCACCGGGGCATGATAGGAGTCGCGTGATCCGTGCCGCGAAATCCCTGGCCGTCTTCGTGGTCCTGGCCTTCGTCTTCGGCGTGCGCTCGGCGGACGCGGCCGGAGCCGACGCCATTCGCCTGGCGTGGCTCACCGGGGAAGCGGCCGCCCAGGCGACCACCGCTGACGCCGAGCTGGCCGCGGCCGAGTCCCAGATGCGGGATGCGACCGAGGAGGCCCGCCGGGGCCAGGCGGCCGTGCTCGTGGAGGACGGAGATCCGACCCTCCCGCTGGAGGCGGCCGCCGCAGGCTTCGAGGCTGCCGCGACACCCTTTGGACGGGCCGATCTCGCGCTTGTCGAGTTGGGCTGGATCTTGCGCGCGATCGACCCTCAAGCCACCGCGCCGAGCCTGGGGATGGAGGCAGCGGACGTGGCCGCCATCGGCGGTCAGTGGCGGGCCGCGGCTCCGACGTGCTCGATCCTCGCCAACCTGCGGCGGCAGGCAGAAGCCAGCCTCGAGGCGCTCGACGCCGCGCTGGCCGCCCTCGAAGAGGACGATGCATCGTCCGCCTTGAACGAGATCGACGAGGCGGACGCATACGTCAGCCTGGTCCGCGAATACACCGACTCGCTGGCCACGCTCGGGTTCTGGGTCGACACGGTGGATGCCCTCATCGACGCCGGGCGGGACATCGCCCTGGCGGCGCAGGCCGGGGACGCGGCCGCGCTGGCAGAGGCGCAGGCTCGCTACGAGATCGCGGCCGCGGACGCCGGCCGCGCCGACCAGGCTCTGACCATCGCCCTGGGCGAGGCGGCGGCGTCGGCCACGGGACCGGCATCCGGCTCTTCGGCTGACGCCCTGCGGGCGGTCGCCGCTGCCCGGGACCGGTTGGCCGGCCTGTCTATACTCCGCTGACCCATCGAGCTGCGGGCGCCGCCCGGTATGGTCCGTTGGGAGCACACAACGACAGGAGAGCGGATGCGGCTGCGCGCGGAGGCCACTGACCCGGCATCGGTTGAGGCGAGTGTCCTGGCCGTTCCCATCTACCGCGAGGACAACCCGTTCGCGGACGACCTGGCCAACCTGGACGCCGCTTCGGGCGGGGCCATCCAGCGAGGCATCGACTGGGGCCGCTTCAACATCCTGGAGGACTACTTCGGGTTGCTGGACGGGGGCAACCTGCCGGTCGAGCACATCCTGCTGGTGAACGGCATCCGCCGCGGTCGCGGCGCGTGGCGCGCGCGTCGAATGGCGGGAGTGGCGACTCGCGCCCTGCAGGGCAAGGGCGCCGCTCGCATGGCGCTCTGGCTTCGCGATGGAGAAGACGCGGACGGGTTCGCGGCGGCGGCGATTGGTGCCGTGGCCGGGACGTATCGGCCCATGGACCTGTACGGGCGCGTCCGCGACACCGAGGCGATGAAGCGCAACGTCGAGGAGGTCGTGATCCTGGGTGCGGAGCAGGGCGTCCTGGATCGGGCGGCCACCATGGCCGACGGTGTGGAGTGGTGTCGCGACCTGTCGAACCGGGCGGCCAACGACCTGTACCCGGAAAAGATGGCCGAAGAGGCGCGTGCGCTCGAGGCCGACGGCTGCACGGTCGAGGTCCTCCACGTGCCCGAGATGCGGCAGCTGGGCATGAACGCCCTGTTGGGGGTGGGCCAGGGCGGCGAGCATCCGCCCTGCCTGATCGCGGTCAAACTCCCCGGTTGGCAGGACGCCGGGGAGCGGCGGCTGGCATTCGTGGGCAAGGGCGTGTGCTTCGACTCGGGCGGGCTGAGCCTGAAGCCCGCCGACAAGATGGACGAGATGAAGCACGACAAGTCCGGCGCGGCCGCCGTCATCGCCGCAGCACGCACCCTGGCCCGCCTCGCGCCGGACGCGCCGGTCATGGCCGTGGCGCCGATGGTGGAGAACATGCCGGGCGGCCGGGCCCAGCGCCCCGGCGACGTGGTCAAGGCCATGAACGGCAAGACGATCGAGGTCACCAACACCGATGCCGAAGGCCGCCTGATCCTGGCCGATGCGCTGGCCTGGGCCGAGTCCCAGGGCGCGAGCCATCTCGTCGACGTCGCGACCCTGACCGGAGTGGCATCCATGGCTTTCGGCCAGCTCATCAGCGCCTACTTCGCCAAGCCGCGTGAGTGGGGGGACCAGGTCCGCGCCGCGGCCGAGGCGACCGGGGAGTGGATCTGGGAGATGCCCCTGGCTACCGAGTACCGGACCCAGCTGGAAACGCCCTACGCGGACATCGTGAACAGCGGTTCGCGAGACGGGTCGCTCATCAAGAGCGCGGTGTTCCTCTCGGAGTTCGCGACGCGGCCGTGGGTCCACCTGGACGTGGCGGGAACGGCATGGATGCCCAGCGACAAGGCCAGCTTCCCGAAGGGCGCCGTCGGCGTCGCGGTGACGACCCTGGTGCGGCTGGGCCTCGACTTCGCGACCGGAGCGAAGGTCGCCTGACCGTGCCCTGGCCGGCCGTCGCCGCGGCCGTGTTCGGCCTCCTGGGGGCCGGCGCCGAACGGCTGGCCAGCGTCTGGCCCGAGGTCGAGGCGCGTCGGAGGCGACCCAGCTGGCGAACGCTGGCCCTCGGTCTGGCTTCGGCCGCGGCCGCGTACGGCGTGGTGGCCGTGGCACACCTGCCTCCGTGGGCGATCCTGGTCCACCTCGTCATGCTCGGCTTCATGGTCGGCCTGGTCGCCACCGACCTCGAGCAGCGGCGCCTTCCGCACCTGCTGCTGGACCCGCTCATCGTCGTGGCGGTCGGCTTTGCTTTCGTCAACCCGGCCCTCGAGACCTTCGCCGCCCTCGGCGGTGCCGCGGCCGCGGTCGTCTTCCTGGGGATCCTGACCCTCATCATCCGAGGGGGCATGGCGCTCGGCGACCTGTACCTGGCCGTGCCCATCGGTCTGACCCTGGGCTGGCCGCTGATCTGGAGCGGGCTGTTCACCGGGGCCGTCCTGGCCGCGGCGGTCAGCCTGTTCCTGGTGGTCACTGGCCGGGTGGGCCTGCGTTCGTACATCCCGTTCGGCCCGTACCTGGTGGCGGGCTATGTCCTGACACTCATTCGCGAGGCATCGCTGCTGGCGCCATCGGTCTCGGCCGGCCTCTAGCCGGACCTTCGGTCTATTCGACCGAACCTGTGACGACTGATACCCTGTCGCGCGATGCATCCGGCTATGCAGCGCCGGCGCAGGCAGATGCTGACGCGCCGAGGCGCTCGGCGCGGGTCCCAGCGCCGCGGGCTGCTCCTCGGCTTCCTCGTCGTCTTCGGGCTCTTCGGAGTTCTGATCGGCGGAACGGTGCTGGGCGCCGGCGCCGGCGCGCTGTTCGCCTACAACTACTTCGCCACCGGCCTGCCTGACCCGCAACTCCTCGACGAGGTCC
The DNA here is from genome assembly GCA_044866355.1 of Candidatus Limnocylindria bacterium. Lineage (GTDB taxonomy): Bacteria > Chloroflexota > Limnocylindria > QHBO01 > QHBO01 > DASTEQ01. Next base: position 6,629 of record JBIOTW010000070.1, read on the forward strand.
CGCTTCCCCAATCGAGCCTCGTCTACGACCGCACCGGCACCGTCCTGCTGGCCCGGTTCGAATGCCAGAACCGTGAATCGGTCAGGTTCGACGAGATCCCCGACGTCATCGTCGACGCCACCGTGGCCAGCGAGGATCAGACGTTCTGGACCAACAGCGGCGTGGATGTGCAGGCCATCGCGCGCGCCGCGTACGCGAACCTCCAGGCGGGGTCCATCGTCCAGGGCGCCTCGACCATCACCCAGCAGGTCATCAAGTACGCCGGCTCGATCGTGCTGGCCCAGGAAGAGGTGAGCGACGAGATCGCGCTGCCCAGTCTGGCGCCGGCGGGCGACATCGGCGAGAACGGCACCATCGAGGACGAGGTCTGTCCTCCGCCTCGCCTGACATTCCTCGAGGGCCGTGGTTTCGAGGACAAGATCCGTGAGCAGATCATGGCCCTCCAGGTCACCGCCGCGTACCCCGGCCGTGAGGGCAAGGAGCTCATCCTGGCTACCTACCTGAACCTGATCTTCTACGGGAACGGCTCGTACGGGATCAAGGCCGCGGCGGCCAACTACTTCGGCATAGCCGATCTGTCCCAGTTGACATTGGCACAGGCCGCCTTCCTGGCCGCCCTACCCCAGCGGCCAAGCGCCCTGGACCCGTACCAGAACGCGAACGGGGCCGCGGACGCCATGCGCGAGCGGGACGGCGTGCTGGCCAACATGCTGAGCGAGGGGTACATCACCCCCGACGAGTACCAGGCTGCGGTCCTCACCAGCTGGGAGGAGATGGGTCCCGCCCGGATCGTCCATCCGCTCCTCGAGCCCCATTTCACGTTCCGCGTGCAGCGGGAGATGGTCCGCATCCTGACCGCGATGGGCATCCCCGACCCCGAGCACGCGGTCCGGACCGGCGGCTACCAGGTCACCACCACCCTGGATTACCCGCTTCAGCAGGTTGCCCGGGCTGAGGTCATCCGCTGGGTCGCCGCCCTCGCCGACAAGAACGTCCACAACGGGGCGCTGGTGGCCATCGACTCGGCGACCGGGGAAATCGTCGCCTACATCGGCAGCATCGACTACTACAACCAGGACGATCCGCGGGTTGAGGGCCAGTTCGACGTCGCCGGCCTGGCCCGCCGTCAGCCCGGATCGGCGTGGAAGCCCATCGTCTACACCTCCGCCTTCCAGGCCCGCATGGCAACCGTGTCCACGATGTTCGTGGATGCGTTGACCAACTTCGGGAACGAGCAGTTCCCGTACCTGCCCACCAACGCCGACATCCGGGAGCACGGCCCGGTCCTGGCCATGGATGCCCTGCGGTACTCGCTGAACATCCCATCGGTCCAGATGCAGGGGACCGTAGGCCCGGACATCACGGCCCGCTTCGCCGAGGAGCTGGGCATCGCCAGCTACGACTACATCATGGCCCAGGATCCGGGCCTGTCCCTGGGGCTCGGAACCGTCCCGGTGAACCTGACCACCTTCACTCAGGGCTACAGCGTGTTCGCGCAGGAGGGACGCCTCCACCCCGCGACGGCGATCATCGAGATCCGCGACCGCGACGGCCAGGTCATCTACACCCGGGAGGCCAACGGGCCGGAGGAGACCACCCCGCTGACCCCCGCCGAGGCGTTCCTCACCCATTGGATCATCGAGGGCAACACCAATCCCGCAACCAACCTGCTGTGGGGCCCCCGCGCCCAGCTCCTTGACCCAAGCGGTGTCCGTCGTCACGCCGGGTTCAAGACTGGAACCACAGACGATTTCAAGGACGTGTCCGGGCTGGGCTACATCCCCGGCAGCCTGACGGTGGGGGTCTGGATGGGCAACAACAACCAGGAGCCGATGTCCAACCAGCTGGGCCAGGGCCTCTTCTCGGCCGATGGTCCGCTGTACCTGTGGCACGACTTCATGGCGCAGGCTGTCAACCTGCCGTGGGACTGGAACGGCCATCAGCCCGTGCCCAACCTGGACTTCGTGCAGCCGGCGGGCGTCCAGATGGCGGCCGTGTGCCGCTTCAGCGGGATGAGCCCGGGAGGCGGCTGCGGCCAGACCATCCAGATCCCGTTCCTGGAGGGCACCGTGCCACCGGTCGACAACGTCCACCACACCGATCCATGGCACCCGGGCGGGTGCTTCGACATCGTCCAGTACGTCTCCCAGGCCGGGCGGCCGACGCGATGGGTCGCGGCCGCGGCCGCCTGGGCCGATCGGTTGAACAACGGCCGGCAGGCCAGCAGCTCGAGCCAGTACGCGATCTCGCCGCTGTACGGCAACGGCGGATTCGGCGGCCCCATCTGCGGCGAGATCAAGGCCACGCCAACACCCAACCCGACGCCGCGTGAATGCCGTGGCAACCAGAGCTGCCCGCCACTGCCCAGCTGTCCGCCACAGCCATTGCCGTGCCCGTCCGTCTCGGGCTCGACCGACTCCGCCCCGATGGCCGGAGACCCGGTGGCCGCCGGATTCCTGGTGCCGGTCTTCGGCCTGTCCCTCCTGCTGGGCATGGTGCCGTACCTGCTGCGCCTCGCCCGGCGCCGCACCTGACCACAGCGGAGCGGCGTGGCTCGATCAGTCCTGACCCTGATCCTGGCCGGGGGTGAGGGGGAGCGCCTCTCGGTCCTGTCGCAGGTTCGAGCCAAACCCGGCGTGCCGTTCGGGGGCAAGTACCGGATCATCGACTTCGCCTTGTCGAACGCGGTCAATTCGGGCCTGACCGATGTCGGGATCCTGACTCAGTACGCGCCTCGCTCGCTCATCGACCACATCGGGGTCGGCCGGCCCTGGGACCTCGACCGCAGCCGCGGCGGCGTGACCCTGCTGCAGCCCTACCTGGGCCGCAATCGGAAGCGCGAGTGGTACCGCGGGACCGCCGACGCGGTGCTCCAGAACCTGGATTTCATCGCCGACCGCAACCCGGAGCTGGTCCTCATCCTGGCCGGCGACCACGTGTACAAGATGGACTACCGGCCGTTCCTCGGCCTGCATCGGGCCCGCGACGCTGACCTGACCGTGGCGGTCCGGACGGTGCCCATAGCCGACGCCAATCGGTTCGGCATCCTTGAAGTTGGCGATGGCGGCCGCGTCACCCGGTTCATCGAGAAGCCGGCGCACCCACCCTCCAACCTGGTGAGCATGGGCGTGTACGCGTTCAGCTGGCCGGTCCTCCGCGACGTCCTCTCCGCCGAACGGGTGGACTTCGGGCGCGACGTGCTGCCGGCGATGGTCGAGTCGGGCCAGGGGGTGCACGCCTATGAGTACCGCGGCTACTGGCAGGACATCGGGACGGTCGACGCCTACTGGCAGGCGAGCATGGACCTCCTGGCCGACGCCCCGCCCATCGACCTGTACGAGACCGGCTGGCTGATCTACACCAAGTCCGAGGAGCGGGCACCGGCCCGCATCGGCTCACAGGCCACCGTCTCTCGCAGCATGGTGAGCCACGGGTGCGTGATCGAGGGCACCGTCGACCACAGCATCCTGTCGCCGGGTGTCCGGATCGGTCCCGGGGCGGAGGTGCGCGACTCGATCGTCATGTTCGACACCGAGATCGGGGAGGGCGCCGTCATCGATCGGGCCGTCATCGACAAGGAGTGCGTGATCGGTGCGCACGCCCGCGTCGGCGATGGGCGGGTGCTCCGCCCCAACCGGAGCGAGCCCGAGCGCCTGTTCAGCGGACTCACCCTGGTGGGCAAGCAGGCGCGCGTCCCGGCCCGCACCCAGGTGGGGCGCAACTGCCGAATCGATCCCTACGTCATCGAGTCCGACTTCCCCCGGCGCCGGGTGGCGGCGGGGGACACCGTGGTGCACGCTGGCTGACGTGCCGGTAGCCCAGGCTCCTGCAGCCGAGCAACCATCGGCCGAGGCTGCGCCAGCACCGGCCGAGACCGCGCCCCCCATCGACGCCTGGCTCGAGGAGCTTGGCCTGGCCGTGGTCGGGCGTGGCGCCACCCTCCCGGGCTTGGCGGCCCTCAGCCGCGACGTCATCCTCGACGGCGAGCGTCGCTTCGACCTGCGGGTCACGATCGCGTGGGCGACGGGGATGGGCCTTCACCTGTGGGGCTACTACGGACCGGACGCCATGGAGCTGCCGCGGCGGACCCTCCTTCGGCTGCTGTCCGCCAATGCCGAGTATCCCTTCGTGAAGTTCGCCGTCACCGATGAGGATCGGCCGATGCTCATCGCCGAGGTGCCACCCGACGCCATCAGCCTCGATGAGCTGGGTCGCGCGCTGACCCGCATGACAGTCGTCGCGGATCGGTTGCTGGATGAGACCGCCCCGGCCATCGCCGAACGCGGCAACCTCCCGGACTGGGGCGGCCGGACGGGGCGCAATCCCCAGCTGCTGGCGCGGTACCGGGCCGAGGTCGAGGCCGGCATGCCGGAGTGGCTTCCGCCACCCACACCCGCCCCATGAGCCGCCACGCCCCGCGCCGCCTATTCGCTGCGGCGCTGATGGCGGCGGCCATTGGCGGGCTCGCCTTCCCCATCCGCCCGGTGGCCGCGGCCGAGTATGAGATGACGACCTACGCCCAATACGTCGCCGAACCCGAGACCGGGATCATCCACGTCTCGGTCCAGGTCGCGTTTCTGAACACGTTTGCGGACCCCTCCGGCCAGTCCAGCGTCTTCCAGGAGATTCGGCTCGGCATCCACGAGCACGCTGCCGCCGTCGAAGCGCATGACGGCAGCGGAGCCCTGAACGTCTCGACCGCGGTCAGCGGCGGAGTGAACGTTGCCACCATCACGTTGCGTACCGCCGTGGGGTACCAGGAGGCGGCGAGCCTGACGCTGACCTACGAGCTCCGAGACGGCGACGATCCAGCCATGCGGATCGGCGATCACCTGGTGAGCTTCCCGGTCTGGGGGTTCGGAACGCGGAGCGCCATCAGCGTCGACCTGCCCGCCGACTTCGAGATCCGCGTCGACGGGGATGCCCTGCAGGCCAGCGTCGCAAACGATCGGGCGGTTCTGAACAGCGGGCTCATCACCGACCCGACCCGATGGCTGGCCCACATCGGGGCCATCCGCGACCCGGTGTACGCCACCCTTCAGCGGGCGATGCCCCTGGCCGGGGGGACGGCAGACCTCCAGGTCCGCCACTGGGAGGACGATCCCGAGTGGGGAGAAGCCACCCTGGACCTCCTGGTGCAGGCGCTGCCCCGCCTGGAGGCCGTCTTCGGGCTCCCGTACCCGCACCAGGGCCCCCTGGTCGTGACCGAGTCGGTGACCGGCGGCGGACTGGGTGCCGAGGCGGCCGACGGCGAGGTGGCCGTCGGCTTCTTCGAGCCGCCCTTCACCCTGCTCCACCAGGTCGCGCACGTGTGGGCCAACGACGAACTGGCCACAGACCGATGGATCCTCGAAGGCCTCGCATCGTGGGCCGCCGCACGCGTCGCCGCGGAGCTCGAGCTCGCGACGCCGTACGACCCGGCGGCGGTGGCAGCCAACCTCGAGGCCGAAGCCTTCCCGCTCGCGGAGTGGACCTCGGAAGACCGATCCGCCCAGGCAGAGGGGTGGGCCTACGCGATGTCCTGGTCCCTGACCAACGATGCGGCCAGGATGGCCCGCGACGCGGGCTTCCAGCAGGCCCTGAACCGGATCGCGGCTGGGCTCGACGCCTACGACCCGCTGACCGCCCGGGCCCCGGAAGACCCGTCGGCGGGCGCGGCTGCGGACTCGCACGCCTACCTCGATCACCTCGATGCAGTCACCGAGGAACCGGTCGTTGAGGCCCTGGCCGGACGGATCCTGGGTGCGGGCACTGACGAGGTGCTCGCCGCCCGGGCGACGTCCCGCACCGCCTACCAGGCATTGCTCGATCTCGCGGGAGACTGGGGTGATCCGGATCCGGTCCGGGCGGCCATGGTCGAGTGGCGCTTTCCCGACGCCGAGGCCGAGATCGCGGCCGCTCAGGAGTGGCTCATCGAGCGCAACCGGCTCCTGTTCCTCATCGAGCGTGGCGGGCTGACCGCCCCGGACCGCTTGATGGCTGCGTATCGAACCCACGGCGGAGGCGACTCCGCCTGGGTAGAGATCGTCGCCGAGCGCGCGGTGGTCATCACCCATTCGGAAGTTGCGGAGCAGATTGCGGATGGCCTGGGTCCGGTCCAGCGGGTGGGCTTCTTGATCGGCCCCAGCCCGGAGGAACGCCTGGCTGGTGCCGGAACGGCTTTCGCCGCGGGTGACCTACGGGCCGCGGCCGACGACCTGGCCAGCCTGGAGCGCGACCTCGGGACGGCGACCGCCGGAGGGCTGGTCCGCATCCTCGGCCTGATCGTGGCGCTGGGCGCAGCCGCGCTGGCGGTGGCGTATGGGCTTCGCCGACGGCGGACGACCACCGACTACACTCCCCAGCCATGACCGGCGAGGACGCGGTCGAGCGCTTCGAGGCAGCTGACGAAGTGCTGAGCGGTCAGACCGCCGATGTGTACTTCGAGCGAGCCCGCACCATCCTGCGCGCTGAGCACCTCGACCCGGTCGTGGTCATGGAAGTCTTCGGCCGCGACAGCGGGATCCTGTGCGGCGCAGCCGAGGTCCACGCCTTCCTGCGACGCGTGCTGGGGCCTGGGAATGGCCACGAGCCGGCGCCCGTGGTCGAGTCGCTGGCCGACGGCGATCCGTTCGAGTCCAAGGAGGTCGTCATGCGGATCGAAGCCCGCTACTCGGCCTACGGGCTGTACGAGACCGCGGTGCTGGGCACTCTGGCCCAGTGTTCAGGCTGGGCCACGGCTGCCCGGCACATCGTGGATGCCGCGGCGCCGATCCCCGTCATCGGGTTCGGGGCTCGACACGTGCACCCCAGCGTGGCTGACCAGATGGACTACGCCAGCGTGGTCGGCGGCTGCATCGGTGCGTCCACGCCGGCCGGGGCGCGGCTGGCCGGTCTGTCGCCCACCGGCACCATGCCTCATGCCCTGGTCCTCATCTTCGGCGACACGGTGCGCGCCGCGGAAGCCTTCGATCGGCACATCGATCCGGCCGTTCCGCGCATCGTCCTGGTGGACACGTTCAAGGACGAAGCCGAGGAGGCCCTGCGCGTGGCCGAGGCGCTCGGGGAGCGGCTGTGGGGCGTCCGGCTCGACACCCCCTCGGAGCGCGGTCGCGTCACCCCCGATCTCGTCAAGGAGGTTCGGGCCCGCCTGGACATGGCCGGGCATGAGCACGTCAAGATCGTGGTGTCTGGCGGACTGGACGCCGAACGGATCGGTCAGTTCAAGGCCGCGGAGGCGCCGGTCGACTCGTTCGCTGTGGGGTCTGCCATCTCGGACGCCAGCCCCATCGACTTCACCGGGGACCTCAAGGAGATCGACGGCAGGCCGATCGCCAAGCGCGGCCGGATTCCGGGCCGCACCGAGAACCCCCGTCTGCAGCGCCTCGACCTGAGCTAGCCGCTCCTATCGGCCGGGCCCGACCGCCTGGCCCCTGCCCAGGCGGCGTGCCAGCCAGTAGATCCCGACCAGCGACTTCGCGTCGCTGATCTCGCCGTTCGCCGCGGCCGACAGGGCCTCGTCCAGTGTGAGCCACGAGACCTCGATGGCCTCGTCCTCGGGACCGGCCGCGGACACCGGATGCAGATCCGTGGCCAGCCACACGGTCAGGAACTCGGTGCAGAAGCCGGGCGCTGTCCAGAAGCCGGGTCCCGGCTCCCAGTCCCCGGCGGCGACGCCACACTCCTCGGCCAGCTCGCGCTCGGCGGTGCGCCGCGGGTCCTCGTCCGGGTCCCGGGTTCCGGCGGGCAGCTCCAGGGTCTGACGGCCCGTCGCCTGGCGCCACTGCCGAACCGCGGCCAGCCGCTCGCCGTCCCAGGCCAGGATGGCCACCGCCCCGGGGTGCTCGATGATCTCTCGCTCCGCGGGGCGCCCATCGGCCATCTCCACCTCGTCGATGCGCAGTTTCAGCAGGCGGCCCTCGAACACGCGTCGCGACCGCAGCGTCCGCTCTTCCATGGGCCGATCTTGCCACGCCGGCCCGGCGAAAAGCCCGCTTCGGCCTCTCCGCCGTGCCCTGCTAGCATCGAGCCCGTTGATAGTCGTGGACCGCCTGGAACGCCGATTCGGGATGGTCACCGCCGTGCGGGACCTGTCGTTCGAGGTGCGCGCGGGCGAGATCTACGGGCTGCTGGGGCCCAACGGCGCGGGCAAGACGACCACGGTTCGCATCCTGGCCGGGCTCATGGCGCCCAGTGGCGGCACGGCTCGGATCGGTGACCTGGAGCTGGGTCGGGACAATTCCCGGATCCGGGCCCTGACCGGGATCCTGACCGAGAGCCCCGGCCTGCACGATCGGCTGACCGGCCGCCAGAACCTGTCCTACTACGGGCGTCTCTACGGACTGACCGATGCCGCCCTGCGGGCGGCGGTGGATCGCTACCTGGACCTGGTGGGCCTGACCGAAGCCGCCGACCGGCGGGTCGGCGGCTACTCGAAGGGCATGCGCCAGCGGGTGGCGATCGCCCGGGCCCTGGTCCACGAGCCGCGGGTCATCTACCTCGACGAGCCCACCAGTGCGCTGGACCCCGAGCTGGCCAAGTCGATCCGTGAGGTCGTCGCCGCCCTGAGCGATGAGGGCCGCTCGATCGTGCTGTGCACGCATAACCTGGACGAGGCCGAGCGGCTGTGCGATCGAATCGGGATCCTGAACGGCTCACTCCTGGCCGAGGGAACGCCGGCCGAGCTGCGGCGTCGCGGCCGGACCGCCACCACCCGGATCGGTCTGGACGGGGGCCCGGTGGACGCCTCGGCGCTGGCGGACACGCTGCGCTCGCTGCCCTACGTCCGTGCCGCACATGCCGAGGACGGGGACCTGTGGCTCGAGCTCGAGCAGCCGCGGCGCGACACCCCCGACCTGGTCCGTGAGCTCGTGGAGCGCGGCGCGCGAGTCGCCGCCGTGGCCGAGGAAGTGGCCAGCCTGGAGGAGGTCTACCTCGAGCTGGTCGGCGAGCGACCGCAGCGTGACGCGGAGCGATCCCGTGCGGCCTAGCCTGGTGGCCACCGTCTTCGGCAAGGAGTGGCGCGAGATCGGCTCCAACAAGCTGTTGCTGGCCGCGGTGGCCGCGCCGGCCATCATCTTTGCCTCCATCCCCATCGCCATTGTGGCATTCATCGAGGTCAACGACCTGGACGTCAACCAGCTGGGACAGATCGAGCTGATGCTGTCCGCCTTCCCCGACTTTCCGCCCAAGCTGGCGGCCCAGGGGTTCATCGTGACCAACTTCATGGCCTACTTCCTGCTCATCCCGGCCATGGTTCCCATCGCCATCGCTTCCCAGTCGGTCATCGGTGAGCGCCAGGCGCGGTCCCTCGAGCCGCAGCTCGCCACCCCCATCGAGGTCTCGGAGCTGCTGGCCGGCAAGACCATTGCCGCAGCGCTGCCGGCCATCCTGGCCACCTGGGCGGTCTGGGTGGCCTATGGCCTCATCAATGGGGCGATTGCCGACCCGCGCCTGCTGCGGATGGTGTTCAGCCCCCAGTGGATGGTGGCCATGGCATCCCTGGTCCCACTCATCTGCGTGCTGTCCGTCCTGCTGGGGGTCATCGTCAGCTCGCGCGTCAGCGACCCCCGCACGGCCCAGCAGTTCGGCGCGTTCGTGGTGCTGCCCATCATCGCCATCGCGGTGGCGCAGTTCTTGGGCGGCCAGGCGACGTTCACCATGAGCCAGGTGCTGCTTGGCGACCTGATGGTCATCGGTCTGCTCGGAGCGCTGCTGGTGATCGGCTCGTGGGCCTTCGACCGGGAGGAGATCCTCACTCGCCTCGGCTGACCTGCCCACCGGGGTGGGCTACACTCGATGGCCCGCGGTGGCCTTAGCTCAACTGGCAGAGCATCGGATTGTGGCTCCGAAGGTTACGGGTTCAAGCCCCGTAGGCCACCCCACAGCACGGAGGGTGTCATGGCTGCCGCACCGCCTGGACCGCAGCCCCCGCCGGCCGGGTGGGCGGCCGCGCCCGAAGCTCCACCGGGACCCGCCCAGGGACTCCGGTATGCCGGGTTCTGGGTCCGGCTGGTGGCCTTCATCCTGGACGCCATCGTGCTGACAGTGATCACCGCGGCGCTGGCGCCACTCATCGGCGGCGGGAGCGTCGTGAACGTCGAAGACGGGACCTATTCGGTGAACTACACGGGAAGCGCGGTCGGCTTCCTCATCGACCTGGTCTACTTCGTGGGCTTTTGGGCCTGGCGCGGTCAGAGCCCGGGGATGATTCCGTTCAACATGCGGGTCGTGCTGGCCGACGATGGCGGCAAGGTCGACGTCGTCCGCGCGCTGCTGCGCTACGTGGGGCTGATCATCAGCTTCGTGGTCCTGCTCCTGGGCGTGATCTGGATCGCGTTCGACCGCCGCAAGCAGGGCTGGCACGACAAGATCGCCGGAACGGTGGTCGTCCGGCCCGCCTGAGGCTATCGCGCGAGTACCACCCGCCAACCTGATGGTCCCGGCTCACGCCGGGACGACCGCGCTACTGACCCGGGGGTGTCTCTCCCCGTAGCCTCCTTGGCAGATTCGCCACCGATGGCGAACCAATCCAGGGGGTGCCTATCGCATGCGCTCAGCGCCCGGTGCGCTTCGGCGTCAACCCAATGTCCTGGCCCGTGCCATGGGACTCGCGACGACCACGCTCATGGCGGCCGTGGTCCTGGCCTGGTCCGGCCCCGCGTCCGCTGCTGGCTGGGATCAGGCCTCAGCCGAGGCGACCCTCTGGCAGCTGCTGAACGGGACGCGTGCCAACAACGGCCTCAACGTGCTCGTCCAGCACGGAACCCTGGTCGGGATCGCTCGCTGGCGGAGCCAGGACATGATCCAGCGCGACTACTTCAGCCATACGATCCTGGGGACCGGGTACCAGGTCTACCACTGGTATGACACCAACGGCCTGAGCTACACCCTGGGCGGAGAGAACATCGCCTGGAACAACGGCTATTCCGATGCGGACTCCCCGGTTGCGGCTCACAACGGGTTCATGGGTTCACCGGGCCACCGTGCCAACATCCTGGGCGGAAGCTGGACGCATGGTGGCGTCGGCGCGTGGGCGGCCGACAACGTGATGTTCCTGGGAGCCCTGCGCAGCCCGCGGGTCTACACCGAGCTCTTCATGGCCGCGGCCGGTTCGGCACCTCCGCCCAGCGGGGGAGGGGGCGGCGGCGGCAGTGGCGGCGGCAGTGGGGGCGGCAGTGGCGGCGGATACAGCGGCGGCGGGGGAGTTGCTTACCAGCCGGCACCGGCAGCCACGCTTCCTCCCCGTGTCGTCCCGGCCCCTGTACGGCCAACCTCGGCGGCGCAGGTAGACGGCAGCGGACAGCTGGTGCACGCCGCCAGCTTCAGTCTCCCGACCCGAGCCTGGGAAGGGGTCGACAGCCGCGGGGCACCGCTCGAGGCGCCCACCTTCGCCAGCCTGCGAGTTGAGGCTCCGGCAGCTGCTGACCGTGGTGTGTTCGAGACCGTCCTCGGTGCCCTGATCGGGTTCCTGCTCGGCTGATCCGCACCCGGCCGCGCCCCGGCCCGTATCCTGTCGCCCGATGGCGGTCATCCTCGAGGCGCAGGACCTCGTCAAGCAATACCCGGTCGGAGACGGGCGAGTGGATGCGCTCCGCGGGGTCAGCCTGGCGGTGGAGCGTGGCGAATTCGTCGCGATCATGGGCGCGTCCGGATCAGGCAAGTCGACCCTCCTGCATCTGCTGGGTGGCCTGGACCAGCCCACCGCGGGCCAAGTCGTCATCGACGGGGTCAACATCAGCACCCTCAACGACGATCAGGCGACACTGACCCGCCGCGAGAAGACCGGGTTCGTCTTCCAGTTCTTCAACCTCATTCCCCTGCTCACGGTGCGCGAGAACGTGGCGCTGCCCTTCCTCATCGGCGGGACGCTGGCGGCGGAGCATCGCCAGCGGGTGGACGAGCTGCTGGACATGGTCGGCATCGCCGCCAAGGCGGATCACGCGCCGGACCAGCTCTCGGCGGGAGAGCAGCAGCGCGTGGCCCTGGCTCGCGCGCTCGCCACCGAGCCGGCCATCCTGCTGGCGGACGAGCCCACCGGCAACCTGGACTACACGACCGGCGGCGAGATTCTCGACCTGCTGTGGCGATCCTGCGTGCAGCTGGGACAGACGATCGTGCTGGTCACGCACGAAGCGCGGGCCGCCGCCTACGCGGATCGCGTCCTGGTGGTTCGCGACGGTCGGATCCTCGACCAGATCGACCTTGGGCGCCGCCCCGACCACGACCCCGGTGAGCTGCTGACTCGCCTGGCCACCCTCGGACTCTGATCGGGCCCGGCAAGCCGACCGTATGCGCCTTTCGGCCATCGCCTGGAGGAGCCTGACCGCCCGCCCGGCGCGGACCCTCTTCACCATCTTCGGCATCGCGCTGGGCGTGGCCCTCGTGGCCGGCACGCTGCTGACCGCCGACGCGGCGACGCGGGCCGTAACCGAGGCCGCCCGCGACCTGTACGGCGAGGCGGATCTCCGCGTGCGCGCGTTCGACGACGACGGCCTCAGCCCGGAATCGGTGGCCGTCATCCGGGTCCTGCCCGGCGTCACGATCAGTGCGCCGCTCGCCGAGCGGCGCCTCACGCTCTCGACCCAGCCGGGTCCCGAGGAGCAGGTGTTCACCCTGTCGGCGATCGGCGTCGATCCCGTGGCCGAGGCGGCCCTGGGCCGGCCGGCCCTCAGCGCGGGGCAGCCCCTGGACGCCGATCGCCTGAACGGAGCCCTGGTCTCTGCGCAGTGGGCTGCCGACCACCGGCTGGGCCTGGGCGATGAGCTGTTGCTGACCGGATCCCGGCTCGACACCCCGCCCTTGACCATCGTCGGGCTGCTCGCCAACTCCGGCTTCGGGGCCCTGAACGGCGGAGCCGTCGTCGTGGTGGCCGGCGACAGCCTGGCCGCGGCCTTCGAGGTTCCTCCGCCGGTCACCACGGTCGACCTGGCGGTTGGAGAGGGTCGCTTGTCGGAGGTCGAGGCTGGGCTGGATCGGAGCCTGGCCGAGCCATTCGTGGTCGAGACCGTGGCCGATGCCGAAGCGGCCTTTGGACGGGCACAGGCCGGATTCGCGGGAATCGCCTTCCTGCTCGGCCTGGTGGCGCTCAGCGCCGGCGGATTCCTGGTCGCCAACACCCTGGCCATGACCCTGTCGGAACGGACTCGCGAGATCGGTCTGTTGCGCGCGGCTGGAACGACCGGCAGCCAGGTCCGGGGTCTGGTCATCCGCCAGGGGCTGGGCCTGGGGCTGATCGGCTCGGCCCTCGGCTTGCCGATCGGGATCGGCATCGGCGCACTCCTGGTCAGCGCGGTGGCTGGCACGGGGGCGGCGCTGGTCGTGGACCTGGCGTTCAATCCCGCCATCCTCGCCTTCGCGTTCGGCCTGGGCCTGGTGGTCACCACCCTCGCCGCGTGGGTCCCCGCGGCCGAGGCGGCCCGCGTCAGCCCGCTGGAGGCCCTGCGCCCGACCCATCGGCCGGGGCGGAGCCTGTGGATCCGGCTGCGCTGGATCGTGGCGGCCGAGCTCGCGGTGGTGGCGGCCGGGTTCCTCCTCTATCCGCTCGAGCGCGGCACGTCCCCGGCCGTCGCCACCCTGCTGGCGGTGGGCCTGCTGGTGGGAGGCGCGGTGGCCGCAGCGTTCGTGCTGGAGCCGCTGGGACGGCTGGTGGGTGTGCCCTTCGAGCGCCTGTTCGGGGCCCAGGGCATGCTGGGTCGGGCCAACCTGGGTCGGCATCGCGCGCGGACCGGGCTGAGCGTGGCGGCCCTGACGGTGGCACTCGCCGCCGTGGTGACCCTGGGGACCACCGCGGCCTCGGCGCGCGGTACGGCCGATCGGTGGGTCCAATCCATCCTCCCCGGCGGCCACGCCATTCGGCTGTCCATCCCCTCGTCCATCGACGCGTTGCAGGAAACGATTGCCGCCACGCCCGGGACGGAGGCTGCCAGCCCGGTGCCGGAGTTCGGCGTGGTGGTTACCACCCCGGGCGGGGATCGCGAGGCCGGAGTGGCAGGCATCGACCCATCGGTCTGGCAGGATGCCGGCGCCCTGATCGTGGTGGATGCCGACCGAGCTGCGGCCTTCGAGGCGCTCCGCGGCGGTGGGTGGGTGCTCTTCCCTGAGTCGTTGGCGGCGCAAACCGGCGTCGGGACCGGCGATCGGATCCTGCTCGCCATCCCCGGCGGCCCATCGGCCGACTTCACGGTCGCCGGTCTTGTCGCCTACTCGCTGCCCGGCCGGGCCGGCGAGGGGGCGCTGCTTATCAGCCTGGCCGATGCCCGGTCCATCTTCGGCGCCGACCTGGCCACCATCTGGGCCATGGTCCCCCAGCCCCAGATGAGCGACGCGGCTTACGCAAGCGTGGTGCGGGGCAAGGCCGCCCAGCTGGCGGGTGAAGCGTTGACGGCCGAGCTGCTGGCCGACCAGCTGGCGCGCTCGCTGGATCGGCTCCTGGGGCTCTTCGATGCGCTGGCCCTTCTGGCGGTGATCATCGGCGGCCTGGGCATCGTGAACACGTTGACCCTGGGGGTGGCCGAGCGAACCCGGGAGATCGCCGTCCTCCGCGCGCACGGCATGACGGTCAGCCAGGTCGAGGGCATGGTGGTCACCGAGGCCGCGATCATGGGCTCGGTGGGCGGCATCCTGGCGGCCGCCGCCGGACTCGCCGTTACCTGGGTCCTGGTCACCCTTGCTCCCCGGGACTTTGCAGCCGGGCTCGTGATCCCCTGGCCGCTGGTGATCGCGGTCGTGCTGGTCGGGGTTGGAGTGGCCTCACTGGCCGGGCTGTACCCCGCCCGTCTGGCCGGAAATCGGCCCGTCCTGGCCAGCCTCAAGCACTTCGAGTGACCGATGCCTGAGCGCATCTGGGAAGCCTCGCCGGGCCGCACGTTCGTCGGCCGATTGGAAAAGGGGAGCGACCTCGTCGCTGAGATCGAGCGGATCTGCACCGAGCGGGGCGTGTCGGCAGCCTGGGTCAGCGTCATCGGCGCGGTCAGCCATGCGGCCTACGCCTACTACCACCAGACGGACCATCGGTATCTCGAGCTGGCGTCCGATACCCACCACGAGATCGTGGGCTTCATCGGCAACGTCAGCCTGCGCGACGGCAAGCCATTCCTCCACGCCCACGCCACCTTCGCCGATGAGCACGGGGCGTGTGTGGGTGGGCACCTGCTGCGCGGGATCGAGGTCTTCGTGGCCGAATTCGAGATTCGCGAGCTGCTCGACGTGGAGCTGATCCGGACCTTCGAGGAGGAGTTCGGCCTGGCGCTGTGGTGAGGGGTCAGATTGGGGCTGATCCCGGGTCGCGACTACAATCGGCCCCGGCGCCGGTAGCTCAGTGGATAGAGCGGGTGGCTTCGGACCACCAGGCCGCGGGTTCGAATCCTGCCCGGCGCGCCACCACGACTGACTTGGGGCCACGCCCATGACCTCATCCTATCGACCCAGTCGGCGCGCCTCGCGCGCCTGGAGCCTGCTCTGGCGCCTGGGTTACGCCTGGCTCCGCCTCACCGACCCGCTGATCCGCGCCGCGTGGCGCGCCGGCGGCCTGGGCATCACGATCGACCTCCGCATTTCGGGCCGCCGCTCCGGCCGCCCGCGAGCCGTCCTGGTGGGCCTCCTCGAGGTCGCCGGCCAGTGGTATGTGGGCCATCCCAACGGCGAGGCGGGGTGGACGCGCAACCTGGGCGCGGCCGGCCGAGCCGTGGTGGCCTGGCCGACGGGAGTGACGCACGAGGTTCGGGCCGTTCGCCTGCCGGACGGTGACGAGCGCGACGCGGTCATCCTGGCCACCGCCTATCAGCAGCCGTTCCCCGGCAACCTCCTGTACCGGGCTTCGCGCCGCCACATCCTGGCGAAGGGCGTCTACTTTCGGCTGGACCCAATGGCGGAAGGCTGATCCGTCGACCCCGCGAGTCAGTCCAGACGGTGATACGGCACATCCGCGACGATCGTGTTCTTGCGCCCGAACAGCTGGAGCTTGAGCCGCAAGCTGGTCTGGTTGTGGAGCAGGTTCTCCCACCAGTGGCGGGGGACGACCTCTGACAGGACCACCATGATCGGCCTATCCGGCGCCTGCGCCTGGAGGGCATCCATGTACCTCAAGAGTGGCCCCATGAGCGCCCGGTAGGGTGACTCGACCACCACGAGCTCGGTCTTCCCCGCCCATTGCGGCCACCGACGCCGCATCTCCTCGGCCGCCGCCGGGTCGTTGGTGATGTGAACTGCGGTCGCGCTGTCGCTTATCGAGTTCGCGAAGGCGATGGCGCCCAGCGCGGGGCGGTCCAGGCGGGCGATGGGGACGATGACGATCGGCTCACGTGCTGCCTCGGCGCCTTCGGGGATGCTCTCGACCTCGACCGATCGGTCATGAGCATGGTAGTGGGCGCGGATACCCCACAGCACGAACATCAGGGCCGGGACGAGGACGAGCACCATCCACGCCCCCTGGAAGAAGTTGCTCGAGCCGACCACGATCGCCACCACCCCGGTGGTCGCGGCCCCCAGCCCGTTGATGACCAGCCCGCGCTGCCATCCCGCCTCATGGCGCCGGTACCAGCGTACGAACATCCCCGCCTGTGACAGGGTGAAGGCGACGAACACGCCGAGCGTGTACAGCGGAATGAGTCCGGTGACGCTGGCCGAGAACGCAACGATGAGAAACGCGGCCATGCCGGACAGGGCGACGATCCCGGTAGAGAACGCCAGGCGCTCACCGCGGAACGCGAACTGGCGGGGCATGAACCCGTCACGGGCGAGAAAGGACGACAGTCGCGGAAAGTCCGCGAAGCTCGTGTTGGCGGCCAGCACCAGGAGCAATGCGGTCGCCACCTGGGCCAGCACCAGGAGCCAGCCGCTGCCCACGAGGTGCCGCACCAGGACGCTGAGCACCGTCTGCTGCTCCGTGTAGTCCGGCACGATCCCGAGTTGCGTGATGAGGAACGCGATCCCCATGAACAGGGTCCCGAAGATGATCGTGGCCCAGGTCAGGGTGGTCCGCGCGTTGCGCCACTCGGGCGGCTTGAATGCCGGGACGCCGTCGGAGATGGCCTCAACGCCGGTCAGTGCCACGGCGCCCTGGGAGAAGGCCCGCAGCACCAGGAACAGGCCGAGCGCCTGAGCCCCGGGTTCGATAGCGGCCACCCACTCGGGCGGAGGTGTGTATGGCCGGAGCTCGCCGGTCAGCGCCTGCACGACGCCATATCCCACGATGCCGAGCATGACGACCAGGTACAGATAGGTCGGGGTCATGAAGATCGTCCCCGACTCGCGAATGCCGCGCAGGTTTCCGAGCATCAGGATGGCGACCATCACGACGCCGATGCCGACGCGTGCGTCGTACAGGCCTGGCAGGATGGAGGTCATGGCCGCGACGCCGGCTGAGATCGAGACCGCCACGGTGACGACGTAACCGATGAGGAGGGCGGAAGCAGCGGTGATGCCGGCCCGATCGCCGAGGTTGTCGCTGGCGACGATGTAGCTGCTGGCGCCGTTGGGGTAGGCCTTGATCGTCTGCCGGTACGACATCGTCACGATGGCAAGGGTGACGATGATGAGCCCCGCCAGCGGGATGGTCAGCGTCAGCGCGCCGGCGCCGGCAAGGGCCAGGACCCGCATGATCTCCTCGGGTCCGTACGCGCTAGAGCTGATGTTGTCCGAGCTGAAGATGGCCAGGGCCTTGGTCTTGGTGAGCCGCTCGTGCTCCTCGTGCTCGGAGCTGATGGGCCGCCCGACCAGCAGGTGGCGCAGCCGGCGCCATGCCGCGCTCCACCCGCCTTCGGGGCCGAGGGTCTTCTCTGAGGCGATGAGCAGGCCCTCTTCGCCGTGCTCGAACTCCTCCTCGAAGGGGCGCACGATGCGGACGTACGCGTCGCCGGGACGCTGGCCGCGGCGCCGCTCCCGCACCTCGAGCATGGGGTCGACTTGAGAGCCGCCCGATCCGGTGGGTGGGTCGAGCGGACTACGGCTACTCATTGGACTCCGCGTATTACAGCACCGTGCGTCGACCCAAGCACGAGGATGCCGCCGGCAGCGGGACCACGACCCGTACGCGCGGGTCGTGTACATCGGCGCCTACGCCTGCATTCTCGGGTCAGAAATCGCGCCGCGTCCGTGTTGCGCGCTTCGGCTTACTCACCGGGTGAGTCTGGAGAAGCGTCAGGCGGGCCCCGGGCGCGGCCAAGTGAACATGTACACGTGCAGGGCGTAGGGCAGGCCGGTCTAGGGTTCGCCGTCACCCTGGGCGGGGTCTTACGCCTCGCGCATCTGGGCTGGCACGCCAAGTAACCGGGTGTAGCTCATTCGAGGCTGATCAGGACGGCGTCGCCGTCCGGATCCTCGACGTCGATGATTGGACCGATGGCGCCGCCCTGCAGGGCGGCGCGGACCCGAGCAGCCTGCTCACCGGCCAGGCCGGGCACCATGCGCAGCGCGGTCTCGGCCACCGCGAGCGGGACGCGCAGGTTCACGACTGTGCGGCCATGTTCCTCGACTCGGATGCGCAGCTGGCGCGCTCCGGCGCCCGCCTCGCGGCGGGGTTCTTGGTCAGCAGTACCTCGTGCGGGGCTCGCCGGACGGCGATCGGTCAGGGCGGCCACGATGGGAGCGGCCTCCTCAGGCGTCAGCCGTCCCTCAGCCACCAGTCTCAGGACCGTATCCAGCTCCTCGCTCAAGTGCGGTCACCCAGCCGGCGCATGGCCTCGTCCACGTCGATCTCGCCCCGTTCCAGGGCGCGCAGGGTCTCGTTCCGCTGGTCGTCCCCAGCGATGCCCGGCGTGGATGTGCCCGGCGTGGATGTGGGCGGCGCCGCGGCCGCGGCCCCCATGGCCATGGCCTGCTGCCGCGATCGGGCGACCTCCAGGTCGCCTGACATCGAGCTGAACGCCACCGCAGCTGCCCCGTCGCCCACGATCAGTCGTCGCCGATCGGAGCTGCCTTCGATCCGATGGGGGAGCGCGGAGTGGATGTCGCTCGACATCGCTCGAACCGACACGGTCATGCCGCTACTGGATGCCAGGCGCAGGTCGCCACTCACCGTGTCCACGCTATGGGCTGACGCTGCGTCCAGTGCACCGTCGATCGACACGTCGCCGCTGACACTCTGGACGCGGAGGTCATTGAAGGATGGCGCCTGCACCGAGAGGTCACCCGATACGTTGTTCGCTTGCAGGCTGACCGCTGCCACCGCGCGCAGGCTGACGTCGCCCGACACCGAGTCGATGTCGAGGCCGCCGCCCGAATCTGTCAGGCGCAGGTCGCCCGATACGCTCTGGAAACGCTGGGAGCCGCGGAAGCCCAGTGCCTGGACGTCGCCGCTCACCACCCGTACCTCCAGCCGGCAGCCTGTCGGCGCGTCGACCTCGACGCTTTCCAATTCGGCCACCCGTCCAGCCAGGAGACGTCCAATCGTGCCGCCCAGGCCGCGACGGCCATCCGGCTCGTCGACGGTCAGGGTCCCGCGGCCGGTATGGACCCGCAACCGCAGGCTCTCGAACAGCTCGTCTGCGTCCGCATCGGAGCTGGCCCCGATCTCGAAGGTCGCGCGCACATGCGCAGTAACGCCCTCGGTCGCGGTCAGGCGTACGTCAGCTGATGTGACCGCCACAGCAAGCGACCCGTCGGAACCAATTTCATGGGCGATGTCCTGGACGCGCCGGTAGGAAGCCATCAGTCCAATCCCTCGAGGGCGCGGAGGGCCTCGGCGGCTGCCGCCGCATCGATTTCGCGCTTCGCCAGGCGCTCCAGAATGTCTCGGCGTTGGGTGGCCGTATCCGCTTCGGATCCCTGATCGCCTGCGTCGTCTCCTGCATCGCCCAGCTCCGGCGCGGCCTCACCGTCTGACAGGCCCAGGGCCTGCACCAGCGACTCGACCCGAGCCCGGACGGTGGGGTAGGAGATCCCCAGTGCGCGCTCCATCTCCTTGAGGTTGCCGCGAGAGCGCAGGAAGCTCTCCAGCAACGCGAGCTGCTCGCGGCTCAGCTTGCCGAAGCGTCCGACCCCGAACTCGCCCTCCAGGGTGGTGCCGCAGGTCCGACAGTGGAGCCGGCTGATGGCCAGCTCCCCGGCGCATACGGGGCAGGTTGCGATGACGTCGCGGGGTGCCATCAGCGGCGCGCGGCAGCCGGAGCCGTCCGCTTAGTCTCGCGCCGGAGGACCCGGGGCGCAGGTCGGGTCGTCTCGGTGGCGCGGTGCTGGCGCAGGCGGTCCTCGACGACCAGCTGCGCGTAGTGGAATCGGTAATCCAACACGTCTGTCTCCCTATCTGAATGATCTGATGGGCAGACAGTAATGTCATCTTGCTATCTTGTCAAGACGATTTTCTATTTATGCGTCTCCTATAGTCAAATTGCGTCCACGACGGTCAAACTGAGCTCGCCGACGCGACGTGGCGCGCAGGAGCCAAGCGCAAGACGATTCCCTCGTTGGGGCCGAGGCTCACTCGATCGAGGCTGATGCTCCCCACGCGGTCGTCGGTCGCGGCGAGGATGCGAGCCCGCCCGGCCGGCAAGCCGCCGACCACCACCGGCCGTTCGCCAAGGTTGGCGAGGACCAAGACACGCTCACCATCCGCGCCGCGTTCCCATCCGACGACGTCGCGCGGGAGGTCCGACAGCAATGCCAGCGAGCCATGCCGGATGGCCGGCGAGGTCCGCCGGACGCGGATGAGCTTGCGATACAGCGAGAGCAGCGAGCCCGGATCGTCGGCTTGCCCCGCCACGCTGGTCTGCTCCGGGTCATTGAGGGGCAGCCAGGGCCGTCCGGTGCTGAACCCGCCGTCCGGTGCCGGAGTCCATTGCATCGGCGTGCGGCACGGATCACGCCCCCAGCGGTCGGCCATCGGTTTGGGGACGGCGGGGTGGTCGGTCATGCCGATCTCCTCGCCCTGGTACAGGCACACGGTGCCGCGCAGGGTCATCAGGATGAGGGCGGCCAGGCGGCTGCGGTGCGGGCCCCAGCGGGTGGCATGCCGTGGCAGGTCATGGTTGGACAGGTTCCAGGTGGGAGCCATCGGGTCGAACAGGTGTTGCTCCGCGCGCCGGATGGCCCGCACGATGGCACGCGCGTCCCAGCTGCTGAGCCCGAGCTCCATGTCCAAAGCCGCATGGAGCCCCTCACCGCCGCCGGCCTGCAGGTAGCTGGCCAGCCTCTCGGGCGGGGCGTAGATCTCGCCGAGCAGGAACCGGTCCGGATACTCGCCCACGATGGCTCGAAAGTCGCGCAGCACGCCGCGTGCGCCGGGCAGATGCGAGGTCCACCGCCGCGCCAGCCCGCCCGGGTCGGGCGGGAACGGGATCATGCGCCGCTTGGCGGGCGGGTTGTCACGGAGCCGATCGTCCTTGATGAGGTTCTGAGCCGCGTCCACGCGGAATCCGTCGATCCCGCGCTCGAGCCAGAAGCGCAGGACGTCG
>JBIOTW010000071.1:0-11554 GCA_044866355.1 Candidatus Limnocylindria bacterium
CGCGGGGCCCGAGATTGGCCTAGCCAGTCGACTCGTCGGTTCGAGCTAGGCGGTCGCCGTCCGCAATCGATGGATGGCTGCGCCGGCTACTGTCAGCAACAGCACCGCGAGGGCCGCCACCCAGCCGCGTGGTTCAGGTCGTGGCATCGCTGCATCGGGCAGCACGGGTCCGCCCGGGCCACCCTGACCGGCCTGAACGCCGGATTCACCCCCGGCGCCACCGCCGCCGGCACCCCCGCCGCCACCGGCACCACCGCCGCCACCGGCACCATTGCCGCCCCCGCCGCCACCCTGACCCTCTTCAACGCAGTCTACCCAGAACATCTTGTGCTTCCAGGACTTGTCGTTGATGCCCTGCCAGTTCACGCGATAGTGGCCGTCGTCCAGGGTCATATCTTCGGTGCGATCGAAGCCGTCGGCATCGGTCAGGTACGTGCCTGAGGCCACCACCGTGCCGCTGCCGTCCCACGCCACGATCTCCCAGTCACCGGCTTCCGCCGGATCGGAGAAGTAGAACGCGAGGTAGAACTCGCAGACGTGCGGCTCGTTGTTCACGCGTGCTTCATCGGTCGCTGAATCGTGGACCTTGACCGTCCCGTTGTTGCCCGTGGCCGCGAAGGCCGAGCTCACCGACAGCGCCAGGGTCAGGCCAACCGTTCCGATGATCGTCCCGAGCATCGAGCTACGCCCGGGACGCATGTCCTGTGCCATTGCCAGCATGGTTCCCATCCTTCCGGATCGGTCCGGGTGTTGCGCTCGAGTGAGGACCGAATCCCGCTACAAAACCGCGTTTTAAAGGCCCCCGATCCAACGATGATATCGAGCGATTGCCCTGCTTCTGGAATACAGGCCCGGCCGGAAGTACTACAGAAGTACTACAGATAATCAGGCTCGGGACGAGGCTTCAGGGAGCGTCGATCTTGAGCAGCCGACGGAACGCGTCCTCGTCGAGAACGGTCACCCCGAGCGCCTCGGCACGGGCCAGCTTGGACCCAGCCTTCTCCCCGGCCACCAGGTAATCGGTCTTGGCACTGACCGATCCCGCCGGATGGCCGCCGGCCGCGCGGATGGAGGCCTCAGCCTCCTCGCGCGTGAAGCCCGGCAGCGTCCCGGTCACGACCAGGGTCTTCCCTGCCAGCGGGCCTTCGGACGAGGCCTTCGCCGCTCCGGGCTCCGGCGCCTCGGCCACCACGCCGGCCTCGACCAGATGGCGCAGCACGTCCGCGGTGTGCTCGTCATGGAAGAACCGGGCGATGCTCTCCGCCACTACGGCCCCGACTCCGTACACCGCCTTCAGCTCCTCCGCGGAGGCGTTCGACAGGCGGTCGACGATGCGCCGGGTCCATTCCGCCTCCGTCTCGCCCGCGGCCGGCGTCACGTCCTGCGCCATCCAGCGCGCCAGGTCGATTGCGGTCTGCTCCCCGACGTGACGGATGCCCAGCCCGTTGAGGATGCGGTACAGGGGCCGTGTTCGGGCGCGCTGGATAGCGGCATGCAGGTTCTCGGCGCTCTTGCGGGCGAATCGGTCCAGGCCCTCGATGGTTTCCACGTCGAGCCGGAACAGGTCGGCGGGCGCGGTCACCAGCCCGCGGTCCACGAGTTGGACGATGACGGCGTAGCCCGCCCCCTCGATGTCCATCCCGCCCCGCCCGGTGAAATGGAGCAGCCCGCCCAGGCGCTGGGCGGGGCAGAAGGGATTCGGGCAGCGCGCCACGACCTCGCCCTCTTCCCGAACGACCGCCGTGCCACAGGCCGGGCATTCGGTGGGCATGGACCACTCCCACTCGTCCCCGGTCCGCGACTCGACCACGGGGCGCACGACCTCGGGGATGACGTCGCCCGCCCTCTGGAGCACGACCTGGTCCCCGACCCGCAGGTCCTTGCGCTTGATCTCGTCGATGTTGTGGAGCGTGGCGTTGCGGACCGTGGTGCCGCCCACGAACACCGGGCTGACGTGGGCCACCGGCGTCAGCGCCCCGGTCCGGCCGACGTAGACCTCGATCGACTCCAGCTTGGTGGTGACCTGCTCTGCCGGGAACTTGTAGGCCACCGCCCACCGCGGGGAGCGCGAGACGAAGCCCAGCCGCTCCTGCTCGGCCACCGAGTCCACCTTGACCACCACCCCATCGGTCTCGTAGTCGAGCTCGTGGCGCTTGTCCTGCCACTCGGCTACGAATGCCAGGACCTCGTCCACACCGGCGGCCTGGCGGACGTGGGGGTTGGCCCGGAAGCCGAGCTCGCGCAGGAGCGCGAGCGAGGCGGATTGGCTGGCCAGGCCGGGCACACCAACGAGCGAGTAGCACCACACCGATAGCTTTCGGCTGGCCGTGACACCGGGATCCTTCTGCCGCACCGATCCGGCCGCCGTGTTCCGCGCGTTCGCGTAGCGCGGCTTCCCCTCCTCCTCGAGCTGGCGGTTGAGCGCCTCGAACGCGGGGCGCGGCATGAACACCTCGCCGCGGACCTCCAGAACGTCGCCGGGCGGGTCGATGCGCAAGGTCAGCGGGATGGCCCGGATGGTCCGCAGGTTCGGGGTGACATCCTCGCCGGTGAACCCGTCGCCGCGGGTCGCGCCCCGCACGAACGTGCGGCCCTCGTAGCGCAGGCTCACCGCCAGGCCATCGATCTTCAGCTCGCAGATGTAGCCCACCGGCTGGTCGGCATCGGTCAGGCCCAGGCTGCGCCGAACGCGGCGGTCGAACTCGCGCAGCTCATCGGCTCCGAAGGCATTGCCCAGCGAGAGCATGGGCACGCCGTGCCGGACCTCGGCGAAGCCAGCCGATGGTGCTGCGCCCACGCGCTGGGTCGGCGAGTCCGGGGTCTGGAGCTCCGGATGCTCGGCCTCCAGCTCCTCCAGCTCGCGCAGGAGGGCGTCGTACGCCGCGTCGTCGATGGTCGGCGCATCCAGGACGTAATACCGATGGTTCGCGTCCTCGATCGCCGCGCGCAGCTCGGCCGCCCGCTTCGCGGCCTTCTCAGCGGCCTGCGCGGCGGGCGGCGGTGCCGGGTCAGTCTTCCGGCTCATCTGCCTCGTCGGCCCCGTCGGCGTCGGGGGTCGCGTCGTCCGCATCGGTCTCGTCCGCGCCGGTGGCGAACCAGGCCCGGACGTCTCGGCTGTGCTCGCGGTAGTGGTCGGGCCCGTCATCCTGGATGATCTCCTCGAGCGTGTCGCCGTCCGCGTCGCGCTCGGTCAGCCATTCGGGATCGGCGCCCAGGATTCGCTTACGCAACGCGTCTGCGGCGAGCTCCTCGCGCGATCGAACAGTGGCCATGTCCGTCTCGCCTGCGACCCGGGCGACCACGGCGTTCCGTTCATCCACGCTCGGGGCGCCGGCGTCGAACTCGTCCAGCCGGTCCTGCTCGGCATGGTGGATGGCCTCCGCCGCGTGGCCGGCCCAATAGCCCATGTGGGCCACCAGCTCGCGCGCCGACCACTCCCCGACCAGTCCGGGGCTGGTCAGCAGGGCGGGATCGACATCGGCCAGCGCGGCGAGAAATTCGGCGCGGGCGGCGGCAAGGTCGTCGGCCAGTGCCTTGAGGCGGGACGCGGGGTCAGCCATCGCTCGATCCGGCGCCAGGCTCGGCGCCAGGCTCGTCGCCGGGCTCGTCGCCGAAGCAGATGCCGATCGCTCGTGCAGAGCGGACCAGCTCCCCGTCCACGGGCACGCTGCGGATGCGCCCGACGCCTGCGGAGAGTGGCACCGGCACGATGGTCGACCCGCGGAGCGCAACCATGGTCCCGATGGCGCCCGAGGCGACGGCCTCGACCGCGGCCACCCCGAAGCGCGTGCAGAGCTGGCGATCCCACGCGTTCGGAGGCCCACCCCGCTGGAGGTGACCCAGCACCACGGCCCGGGACTCCCTTCCCGTTCGTCGCTGGACCTCGGCAGCGACCCGGGGGCCGATCCCGCCCAGGCGCCGCTCCCTCGACTCCCCGGCCTTCACGGCCGCGGTCATGACGTACCGCCCGCCAACCGGGCGCGCGCCCTCGGCAACCACGGCCACCGAGTACGGCAGACCGGCGCGCTCCCGTTCCTCCACGAAGTGGCAGACCGCCTCCCAGGTGAAGCGAATCTCGGGGATGAGGATCACATCCGCACCCCCCGCCACGCCGGCGTGGACCGCAATCCAGCCCGCATGGTGGCCCATGACTTCGAGGACCATGACCCGCTGGTGACTCTCCGCGGTGCTTGATAGCCGGTCCAGCGCGTCCACCGCGACGGCCACAGCGGACTGGAAGCCAAACGTGGCATCCGTTCCGGGCAGGTCGTTGTCGATTGTCTTCGGGACCCCGACCACCGGCACCCCGGCCTGGGCCAGAGCGCGGGCGATGCGCAGCGATCCATCGCCACCGATGCAGATCAGGGCCTCGAGCTCGAGGCTGCGCGCCGCGGCGGCGGCCTCCTCGGTGGCGACCGGGTCGAGCCGCTTTCGCGAGCGTCCACCGGACCGATCGCTGAATCGACCGCGGTTCGAGGTGCCGAGGACCGTCCCCCCGCGAAACAGGAGCGCATCCATCTCGCGCGCGTCGAGAGGGCGCAGGGCCACCGGATCCAGCAGTCCCTCGAAACCACCCAGGATCCCGATCGTCTCCCAGCCCTCGCGTTCGGCGGCCATCACCACCGCCCGGATGACGGTATTCAGTCCCGGGGCATCACCGCCACCAGTCACGACCCCGATGCGCGGGTGCCGCACGTGGGCTACCGACATCGGAGCCTGATGCCAGCTCTGAGAACCTGAACGGAGAGCGCGGGCAAAGCGAGCAACGCCGCCTCACAACGATTCGTGATATCGCGTAGCACGATAGCGCGATAGCACGAAAGCCTGTGACATCAGGCGGTCCGCCTGGACGGCGGGTCTGGAAACGGGTCTAGAAACCGGCGCGGCTGCGGCGTAGCCCCTCTTCGTAGATGTCGCGAGGTCGCGGCGCACGGGGCGGGCGGGTGGCGCGGATGCGGGTGGCCACTCCGGCGTAATCGGACAGAAACGCGGCGATGGCCGCGTTCACCGACGTTTGCTCGCGCAGCGCTCGCCAACGCGCGTGGAGCAGCACGTAATTGTCCACGCGGACTGTCAGGTTGATCAGTCTTGGTTCGCGTTCGTCAGGCACCGCCGTCAAACCGTACGCGCGAATGCTTCCCGCAGGCTTAGAGCCGCGTTAAGGACCGATACGCTCGAGGCCGGCGTAGGAGCCGACCAGGCGTCGGACGCCGTGCCCCGCGAAGGCCACCGTCACCTCTTCGTCGCCGCTGACCCATTGGGAGCTGACCACGATCCCGTCCCCGAAGCGGCGGTGGCGGACCTTGTCCCCGGCTCGCCACGCCAGCTCGGCCGGGGCCGCCTCGGTGGACGCCTCGCCGGACGCCTCGCCGGTGGCGACCGGGACGGTTCGCCCGAACGTGCCGCTGCCGAGGTCGAGGTCCGGCAGTCGCTCCGGTCGCAGCGGCTCGAGGCCGGGCCGGATGCGCCCCCAGATGCTCGGCGTCGTCCCCGTTCCATCGTCCATCCCCCCTTCGCCCTCCTCGCGAACCCAGCCCAGGCCGGACGGTCCGCGGCGGCCGCCGCCCACCTCCAGCAGGTCCTCCGGCAGATCGGCCAGGAAGCGGGACGGCTCGACCTCGACTCCGCCGCTGCCCCAGGCCGAGCGGTGGCGGGCATGAACCAGGAATAATCGGTCCTTGGCCCGGGTCATCCCGACATAGGTCAGCCGTCGCTCTTCCTCGAGCTCGCGCTCGTCGTCCAAGGCGCGGGCGTAGGGCAGCAGGCCCTCCTCCAGGCCGACCATGAACACGATCGGGAACTCCAGGCCCTTGGCCGCATGCAGCGTGATCAGGGTCACCCGGTCCGGTCGCTCCTCGAGCATGTCCTGGTCCGAGACAAGCGCCACCTCCTCCAGGAAGCGGGCCAGGCCCTCGGGCGCCGCCACCTCGTCGAACTCGGCGGCGTGGTTGCGCAGCTCGACCAGGTTCGCCCACCGTTCCGCCCCTTCATCGGTCCCGTCCTCCAGCGCGGCCCGCAACCCGCTCCGCTCCAGGCACGCCTCCATGACCGATGACGTCGGCTCCACCTCGGCCAGCGACACCAGCCCACGGATCAGCTCGGCGAAGACGGCGAGGGCAGCCCGAGACCGGATCGCCAGGTTCGGGTTGTCGGACGCCCCCTCGACCGCCGCCCACAGGCTCGTGTCCCGGGCATCGGCCCAGGCGCGGAGCTCGGCGACGGTCTTGTCCCCGATCCCGCGCGCGGGCACGTTGACGACTCGTTCCAGCGCGACCCGGTCGGCCGGGTTGCGCGCCAGGCGGGCGTAGGCCAAGGCGTCCTTCACTTCCCTCCGTTCGTAGAAGCGGATCCCACCCACCAGCTGGTAGGGGATCCCGAAGCGCATGAACGCCTCCTCCAGGACCCGGCTCTGGGCGTTGACCCGGTAGGCGACCGCGATGTCGCCGAAGCGCAGAGGACCGGACGCGCCGTCCACCCCGTTGCCCACGTCGTCGTCCGCGCGACGGGTCAGCAGGCTGGCCCATCCCCGGCGGCGATCGGCCGAGGACGCCAGGCGTTCCACCTGGCGGGCCACGAACTCGGCCTCCTCGTACTCGTTGTAGGCGTCGAAGACGCT
Source organism: Candidatus Limnocylindria bacterium (assembly GCA_044866355.1). GTDB lineage: Bacteria > Chloroflexota > Limnocylindria > QHBO01 > QHBO01 > DASTEQ01. The sequence continues at coordinate 6,617 of JBIOTW010000071.1, forward strand.
GACTGCGGCCCCCGTCCCGCGATCGGTCCACAGCTTCTTGTCCTTGCGCCCGCCCACCCGGGACACCACCGCGTGGGCCGCGTCCAGGATGGTCTGGGTGGACCGGTAGTTCTGCTCGAGCTTCACGACCTTGGCGTCCGGCCAGTCCCGCTCGAAGTCGAGGATGTTGCGCAGGTCCGCCCCGCGCCAGGAGTAGATGCTCTGGTCGTCGTCGCCCACCACCGCCAGGTTGTGGTGCACGGCCGCCAGGAGGCGGCACAGGCGGTACTGCGCCCGGTTGGTGTCCTGGTACTCGTCGACCAGCAGGTAGCTCCAGCGGCGCTGGTAGCGGGCCAGCACGTCGGGGTGCTGCTCGAACAGGAGGACGACGCGGAGCAAGAGGTCGTCGAAGTCCGCGGCGTCCGACTCGCCGAGCTGGCGCTGGTACGACTCGTACACGCGCGCGGCGGTCTCTTCCCAGAAGCCCGACGCCTGGCGCGCGGCGGTGGCCGGGTCGGACAGCTCGTCCTTGCGCTGACCGATGAAGACGAGGAGGGCGGCGGGCGAGAAGCGCTTGTCGTCCAGATCCAGCCGACGTAACGCCTCCTTGATGACGACCAGCTGGTCGGCGCGGTCGTAGATCGTGAAGTTGCGCGTCAGCCCGATCCGCTCACCCTCGCGGCGCAGGATGCGCGCGCAGATGGCATGGAACGTCCCGATCGTCGCCTCGCGGGTGGCCTCCGGACCGATCAGGCCCGCGATCCGATCCCGCATCTCGCCGGCCGCCTTGTTCGTGAAGGTGACCGCCACGATCTGGTACGGCGGCACGCCCGAGGCGACCAGGTGAGCGACCCGATGGGCGAGGACGCGGGTCTTGCCGCTGCCCGCCCCGGCCAGGATGAGGAGCGGCCCGTCGACGTGCTCGACCGCTTCCCGCTGGGGCGGGTTCAGGGCCTCGAGAATCTTGGCCTGGTCGAGCTGGGGACGGGTCGCGGGATCAGCCTTGGAGGGCCGTTGCGCGGCCCGATCTCGGGGAGTGGCCGGCGTGGCCTTGCGCGGGGACATCGGCCCCTGATTCTAGGGGCCGGCGTTTAGATCAGTTGAGGTCGGCCCGGATCAGTTGAGGTCGGCGCAGGCCGTGTAGGTCGCGAAGTCCTGACTCGAGAAGTGCAGGTTGAGCGCCAGGTCGCCGGCGAACAGCTCGTCGAGGCTGGCCTCCACGATGGTTTCCGACTGACCGTCGACGACGTTCGCCAGCGGGTACGTGGGCTGCGGGACGAGATTCGCGCAGGTCCCGGGATGGATGTGGGCCGGCATACTCGGGTGCCCGGCCGGATCGACGTCGACCTCGACCCGTGTCGTGCCGTCGCCGAGATCGGTGAGGACCGCGCTCCCCGTCACACCGGATTCATTGAGCGTGGACAGCTCGACGGTACGGCTCGCGGCCTGCGACGCGGCACACGCGGGGAGAGCCAGCGCGAGTCCGAGGACCGCGAGGGATCCCATGAGACGGGAAGGTCGGCGCATCAATGCAGGGTACCGGATCGACCGATGGCCGGGCGGTGATGGGCGCTCAGGGACGCCAGGTCCAGCCCTAATCGGGCGGCTTCGGCCCGCTCTCTGCGCATGGCGGTGACGAAGGCCATCGCCAGCTCCGGGTCGAGCTGGCTGCCGGCCGCCTGGGCGACCCGCGCCAGGGCCTCGTCGGGTGCCAGTGCCTTGCGGTACGGGCGGGTGGTGGTCATCGCCGAGTAGGCATCCGCCACGGCCAGGATCCGGGCCAGGTGAGGGATGGCATGGCCCCGCAGTCCGTCCAGGTATCCGGTCCCGTCCCAGCGCTCATGGTGGTGGCGGACACCGGCGCGGACCTCGGCCAGCTGCGGCACCGCCCCCACGATGGCGTCGCCCAGCGCCACGTGCTGCTTGACGATGTCGTACTCCTCGCCGGTGAGGGGCGCCGGCTTGCGGAGGATTCCATCCGGGATGCCGATCTTGCCGATGTCGTGGAGCAGGCCGGCGAGGCGCAGCAGCCGCCGTTCCTCGTCGGGGAGGCCCAACGCCTCCGCCAGGAACAGGGCGTAGCCGGTGACGTCCTCCGAATGGGCTCGCGTGTAGTGGTCCTTGGTGTCCACCGTGACGAGGAGCCCTTCGAACACGCCGAACACCGTGTTCTGGGCAGCCAGCGAACCGATGGTGGACTGGTCCGCCACCTTGGTGATCTGCCCGCCGGATGTCTTCGCCTCGCGCAGCGCGGCCTCCGCCACCGATAGGAGGTCCAGGGCCTGGTGTCCGTCCCGCGGCGTGCGTGCCACGCCGGCCGAGATGCTCAAGGGAAGCCGCTCCGAGTCACCGAACCGCATGTCGACTTCCGCCAGGGCCGCCGACACCGCGGCCAATGTGCCGATCAGCCGATCCGGATCGGCAGAGAAGTCGGCGAGCAGGAACTCGTCCGGTCCAAAGCGGCCATAGAGCTGGCCGGGCTGGGAGACGGCGGTCAGGACGGCCGCGGTGCGGAGCAGGGCCTCATCCCCGGCGCGATGTCCATGGCCGGCGTTCAGGAGCCGGAAATTGTCCACATCGAGCAGGGCGATGGCGCCCGCCGGGTTTGACTTGGCCAGGTGACGGTTCAGCTCCTCGAGCAGGAACCCGTGGTTGGCCAGGCCGGTCAGCGCGTCCCGCACCGACTGCTCCCGAAGCAGGCGGTTCTGGCGGGCGAGGACGCGCGACGCACCCGCGAATGCGAGCCACAGGATGGCGAACAGCACGCCGGAGGCGGCGAGGGCCAGGATGAGCACGTCGCCACGGGTCTGGCTGACGAGGCGCTCGATCGGTCGGGCGTCCTGGTAGACCTCGTAGACGCCGATGATCGGCCCGTCCACCGTCCCGCGGATGGGCACGTACAGCTCGAGGAAAGGCACCGGCAACGGCGCGGCGCCCGGAGTGTCATCGGCCTCGTCCTCGGCCTCGGTCCCGTATTCGGCGACCGAGCTCCCACCGAATGCATCGGCCAGATGGTCACCGATTGAAAACCGGAGCCCGCGCAGCGCCGGATCCGACGAATATACGGCCCGGCCATCACTCGACCACAGGATGATCCGGCTGATCTCTTGACCCTGCACCAGCCGGACGAGCTGCTCGTCGAGATCCGGGTCGCTGGCCACGCCCATGTCCAGGGCATGGGTATCGATGACCGGGTCGAGGTTGACGCGGACGACCGACTCGGCGTGCTCGAGGGCGGCCTGGACAGCCAGCTCTCGAAGCCGCTCGGCGAAAAGGTTGGCGGTGACGACCGCGGTGGCGACCACGATCGCCACACCCCCCACCGCAACCCAGACCCGAAGGCTCGGGCGCCACGTCGCTGCGGCGTGGCGCACGCGTCGGGTGTATGGGAGGTCCGCCGCCTCTGGCGGCGCCCTCTCCCCGGCCGGCCCCACGGTGCCGGTCTCTTCACGGATGGCCATCGAACCGACCCTAACCAGACCAATCCATGACCTCCATAGCCCCTTCGTACCTCGCGGCTGAGCGCGGTATCGGCGTCGAGTGCGACACGGGAGGTGTCGCAAACGCGTTCCAGGCTGTGCCCATGAAGAAAACCGCCGCTTCCCTCCCCGCCAGCCACCCGGCGCTGAGCGTTCTTGGCGACCGGCTCACCATCCACCATCTCGAGCTGACCGATGCCGGACTGGCCGCCTTCGTGGCCTCCGTGCCCGAGGCTGAGCGGCCGGCGCTCGCCGCGAACGCGCTGCGCATCGGCCTCCAGGCACTGGCCAACGCCGGCACCAGCGCCAACGTGGACGTCGTGCGCGCCGAGTTCGGCCGCATGGTCGAGCACATGACGGCCACCCAGACCCGCGCCGCCGAGGCACTCGAGTCGGCCCTGCGGACGAACTTCGCCGACGGTGAAGGCCGTCTGCCTCGGACGCTCGAGGCGTTCCTCGGCGACTCGGGACGCCTGCAGCGCCTGACCTCGGCCCTGTTCGACCCGAATCGGCGCGACAGCGCCATCGGCCAGCTCAACGAGGTGCTGGGCCAGTACTTCGACGGCGACGGCTCGCGCCTGGCCCAGCTCCTGGATCCCACCCGCGAAGCCAGCCCCCTCTACCAGTTCCGCAACGAGGTCAGCGGGGAGTTCCGCAACCTCGGCGAGCGAATCGCCTCCCTGGAAGCTGCCAATCGGGCCCGTGCCGACGAGCGGGCTCGTGGCACGGCCAAGGGCGTCGAGTTCGAGGATGCGCTGGCGGATCGGCTGGCGGAGCTGGCCCATGGGGTGGGCGACTTTTTCGAACGCACCGGGAACGACGCGGGGGACGCGTTGCGCTCCAAGAAGGGCGACTTCGTGCTGACCATCGACCCCTCTCGGACCCATGGCCGGGAGCTGCGGGTCGTGATCGAGGCCAAGGACCGCTCGCTCAGCCGCCGGATCCTGGCGGAGGAGCTCACCGCGGCCCGCGCCAACCGGGGAGCCGCCGCGGCCCTGGCGGTGTTCACGCCCGAGCACGCCCCGGCCGGCGTCACGCCGTTCGCCCTGGTCGGCTCGGACGTGTACGCGGTCTATGACCCGCAGGTCGATGACGGGATCGGCCTCGAGGCCGCCTTCCGCGTGGCGCGGATCATGGCCCTCCTGAGCCTGCGGGACACCGCGGGCCAGGTGGACGTGGCCGCCATCGGTGAGGCGCTGCAGGACGTCCAGTTCGCCGTGGACAACGTCCGGAAGATGAAGAGCCGGCTGACCTCCATCGGCTCCGCCGCGCAGGAGGTCTCGACCCTTCTGGACGACCTGCGCGAGCGGGTGCTGGCCTCGGTCCGCGACATCGACGACCTGGTGCGCTCCGCAGAGCCGGCCGGTCCAGCCGGCAGCCTGCCGCTCAGCGCCTGATCGGGGCGAGGCGGACCGGAATAGAGAGAGCCCCGGCCGTGGCGGCCGGGGCTCTGTGTGAGGGTCGAAGGCGGGCTAGTAGT
>JBIOTW010000072.1:0-4136 GCA_044866355.1 Candidatus Limnocylindria bacterium
CGTGGAGCTGGGGATCTACCCCGCCGTCGACCCCCTGACCAGCACCTCGACCGTGCTCGACCCGCGGGTCGTGGGCGAGGAGCACTTCGCCGTCGCCCGCGAGGTGCAGCGGACGCTGCAGCGCTACCGCGACCTGCAGGACATCATCGCCATCCTGGGCATGGACGAGCTGTCCGAAGAGGACAAGGTCACCGTCTCGCGGGCGCGGCGGCTGCAGCGCTACATGAGCCAGCCGATGTTCGTGGCTGCCCAGTTCACCGGCCGCGACGGCAAGTACGTGGAGCTCAAGGAGACCGTGCGCGGCTTCGGGGAGATCCTCGAGGGCAAGCATGATGCCCTGCCCGAGCAGGCGTTCTACATGGTCGGGTCCATCGACGAGGCGGTGGCCCAGGCCGAGCAGATGGCATCCGCCGGATGAGCCGATGATGAGCCGATGATGAGCCGATCGTGCGATGTTGAGCCGATGGTGAGCCGATGACGCTCCGCCTGGAAGTCGTCTCGCCCGAGGGCCGCGTCTTCACCGACGACGTGGACATGGTCGTGGTGCCCGGCATCGAGGGCGAGCTGGGCATCCTGCCTCACCACACCCCGCTGGTCACGGCGTTGGGCACCGGGGAGCTGCGCATCCGGCAGGCAGGCACGGTCCAATTCATGCTGATCAGCGGCGGGTTTGTAGAGGTGCGGCCCGACAAAGTCGTGGTCATGGCCTTCGTGGCGGAACACTCCGACGAGATCGATGCCGCCGCCGCAGCCGAAGCGCGGCGTGCTGCCGAGGCGGATCTCGAGTCGGTGCACGACCCGGTCGACCTGGCGCGGGTCCGCGCCGCGCTGCAGACGGCCCTCATGCGCGAGCGAATCGCCACGCGACGGAGCAACCGGAGCTGATCTACGCTCCGTGGGTGACCATCACCTCGCCTAGGCATTCCAACCCGTGCTGAGCTGCGAGCGCTGCGGCGCTCGATCCGGCGGGCTGCCGGTCCGGATCGAGATCGTGCGCGAGAGCGGACCCATCGGCCTGGCCGGCGGCCCGGACATCGTCGGTCGACCGGACTTCACGCGTCGGTTCGTCTTCTGCTCGAGCGCGCACCTGTACGAGTGGCTGCGCGAGCATCGGTACATGCTGTGCAACCGCCAGCCAACCCAGGTAGAGGAGGGCATGCAGCCGCTTCTCCCGTCGCGCCACATGGGCGGTCGGCTGGGCCTGTGCGACGGGCATCACCTGGGTGGTCACGAGTGGAAGGAGGCGTGGCCCGCATAGGGTCGGATCGTGGACCGCTTCGTCGTCGAGGGCGGCACCCCCCTGCGGGGCGAGGTCCACGTGGCCGGGGCCAAGAACGCGGTCCTGAAGATGATGGCCGCGGCCATCCTGACCGATGAGCCGGTGGTCCTCCACAACGTGCCGCGCATCAGCGACGTGGCGATCATGCGTGAGACCATGGCCGATATCGGCTTCGGCTGGACCGATGTCGGCGAGCACACCCTCGAGCTCTCCGACCGAGGCCCGGAGTGGCTCTTCGTTCCGCTCGAGGCGGCGATGAAGATGCGCTCCTCCTTCATCCTGCTGGGCCCCGTCCTGGCCCGGCACGGCCGGGTGATCATCAGCAACCCGGGTGGGGATCGGATCGGCCGGCGCCCGGTCGACCTTCACGTCGGCGCGATGCAGTCGCTTGGGGCCTCGATCGAGTACCGCAATGGCTACTACTTCGCCCGCGCCGATCGCCTGCAGGGGGCGCGCATCGCGTTCCCGTACGTCACCGTCATGGGCACCGAGAACGCCCTGCTGGCCGCCTGCCTGGCGGACGGGACCACGGTCATCGAAAACGCCGCCCAGGAGCCCGAGGTCGATGACCTCATTGTCATGCTCCAGGCCATGGGCGCGCACATTCAGCGCTCGGCCCCCCACGTCGTGGAGGTGGAGGGCGTGACGGCCCTGGGTGGCATCGAGCACACCGTCATCGGCGACCGGATCGAGGCCGGTACATTCGCGGTTGCGGCAGCCGCCACCGGCGGCGAGGTCAACATCACCGGTTTCGAAGCCACGCACCTGGGGGCGTTTCTGGACGTCCTGTCGGCCATGGGCGTGCAGCACGAACCGCTGGACACCGACGCCCCGGCCGGGCTTCGGGTCCGCGGCGGCACCCCGGGGAGTTTCCGGCCGGTCGCGGTCGAGACGCAGCCCTACCCCGGCCTGGCCACGGACCTCCAGGCGCCGCTGTCGGTCCTCATGACCCAGGCCGTGGGGGAAAGCTCGATCCACGAGACGATCTACACCGACCGCCTGGAATACGCCGCCGAGCTGGTGAAGATGGGCGCGGTGATCGAGGTGTCCGACGCGCGGCACGCCAGGATCGCCGGCCCCACCCCGCTCCACGGCCGAACGGTCCAGATCCCCGACCTGCGGGCCGGCGCGACCCTGGTCCTGGCCGCCCTGGCGGCCGAGGGAACCACCACGATCAGCGGTGTCGAGCACGTGGACCGCGGCTACGAGGCGTTCGAAGCGAAGCTGATCGACCTGGGCGCGAGGATCCACCGGGTGACCGACTGACCGCCCGCAGGCGGCCGATATACTCGGCCTCCATCCCCCGCGCTGAATCGGCCCGCCATGAAGATCGGCATCGACCTCGGGACTGCCAACATCCTCGTCTACGTCCAGGGCAAGGGCGTGGTCCTCAACGAGCCGTCCGTGGTCGCCATCTCGGAGGACGACAACCGGCTGGTGGCGGTCGGGGAGGAGGCTCGGGAGATGATCGGCCGCACGCCGGGGAACGTTCGGGCTATCCGTCCCATGCGCGATGGGGTCATTGCGGACTACCTCATCACTGAGGCCATGCTTCGCTACGTGATCAACAAGGTCGCCCGCGTCCGATTCTTCCGTCCCGACGTCATGATCAGCGTCCCGTCGGGGGTCACCAGCGTGGAGAAGCGCGCCGTTCGGGACGCAGCTCTCAAGGCAGGGGCGCGCGACGCCTTCCTGATCGAGGAGCCGCTGGCCGCGGCCATCGGCGCCAACGTGCCGATCAGCGGGCCGGCCGGCAACATGATCATCGACATCGGCGGGGGGACCACGGAGATCGCGGTCATTGCCCTGGGCGGGATCGTGGTGTCCGAGTCGGTGCGGGTGGGCGGCTCCCGGTTCGACGAGGCCATCGCGTCGTACATCCGGCGCAAGTACAACCTCATGATCGGGGAGCGCACCGCGGAGGAGGTGAAGATCCGGATTGGAGCAGCCCTACCCCTGGACGAGCCCCTCCAGATGGAGGTCAAGGGCCGGGATCTCATCGCCGGGCTGCCGCGCACCATCCCACTGTCGAGCGGCGAGGTGACCGAGGCCATCGAGCAGCCACTCCAGCAGATCATCTCCGCCATCCGCGGCGTGCTCGAGCAGACCCCGCCCGAGCTGGCCAGCGACATCATCGACAAGGGGATGGTGATGTCCGGCGGGGGCAGCCTCCTCCGAGGCCTCGACACGCTGCTGACCCAGGTGACGGGCGTTCCGTGCCACGTGGCCGAGAACGCGCTGAACTCCGTGGCGGTCGGGACAGGACGCGCGCTGGAACAATTCGGGACGTTCCGCAAGAGCCTGGTGAGCGGCTCGTGACCGCCGCCGTGGCGGCCGCAGCCTCGATTCGTGAGCGGACCGGGGCCGATGAGCGTGAGCTGGCGTTCGCGGACTTCCACTGCCACACGCGGTACAGCCGCGACTCGCGGCTGAGCGAGGAGCGCTTCGTCGAGCTCGCGATCGAGCGGGGGCTGACCCACGTGGCGGTTACCGATCACGACACGATCGAGGGGTCGGTGGCCGTCCGCCGTCGGGCCGAGGAGCTGGGCGTCGCGGATCGGCTCACGGTGATCCTCGGTGAGGAGGTGTCGAGCGCCGACGGAGAGATCGTGGGTCTGTTCATCGACGGCACGGTTCCGCCCGGCCTGAGCGCCGAGGACACCGCGGATGCCATTCGTGCTCAGGGCGGCTTCGTATCAGTGCCCCATCCGTTCGACCCATTCCGCCGATCCCATCTGCGTGAAGAGGCGTTGGAGCGGATGGCGGCCACCGGCCGCATTGACGCGGTGGAGGTCTTCAACAGCCGCGTGACGTTCGCTCGGCACAATCAGCGCGCGGCCGACTTCGCGGCGCGTCA
>JBIOTW010000073.1:0-2509 GCA_044866355.1 Candidatus Limnocylindria bacterium
GCAGCTCGGTGCGTAGCCTCTCCCGGATCCGTCTCACGGCCGCCTTGCTCGGCCTGATCAGCAGCTTGCCGCGATACCGGCGGACGTTGAACCCCAGGAAGTCGAAGCCCTCATCGAGGCGGACGACACGCGTCTTGTCCTCGTTGACGACCAGGCCCCTGGGCGCCAGCCATGCGGCGAGCCGCGCCTTGACCTCGAGCGCCTCATCCCTGGAGTGGCATAAGGCGACGTAGGGTCGGACCGAGGCGCGCTGCCGCTCTTTCGAGTCGGTGCGTTTCCTCGGCCCGCCCTCCGAACCGGACGTGCCCGTTGCCGAGCATCCGGCTCTCCACAGGTCCGTGTCGAGGGGGTGTTTCGATCATGTCGCGCTCTGCCAAGGCGAAGGGATCGCTGCTCCTCGGTAGCGGTAGCGGGTAGTGCGCACCGCGCCCGGGTTGAACAGCGTCACTCCGTCCTCCGCCGGCCACCACCCGTCGGGGCAGTAGCGTTGGCGGAGCTGCTTCCAGTTGGACCGGCGGTGTTTGCGCCGCAGCCAGCCGATGACTCTGCGCCAGACGAAGCCGCGCAGGTATTGGAAGGTGCGGCTGGACACGCCGGCTCGGAAGTAGTTGGTCCAGCCCCGCAGCACAGGGTTGAGGCTGTGCAGCAGTTCTGCGAGCTTGAGGTTCGTGCCTTGGCGGGTCAGCGTCCGCACCTTCTCCGTGATCGCGCGCAGCGCTTTCTTGGAGGGATAGGTGTAGACGTAGGACTTCGCCGTCCCTCGCTTGGTATGACGCTGGATGCGCCACCCCAAGAAGTCGAGGCCCTCGTCGATGTGGACGACATCGGTCTTCTCCTCTGAGAGCCGAAGCCCGATCGGGGAGAGCACCGCTGCCACCTCGTCTCGCACGGCTTGCGCGTGCGCCTTGGTGCCGGACACCATGACCACGAAGTCATCCGCGTACCTGATAAGCCGGTAGTTGGGGAGTCCGTGGCGGCGACGTTTGGCCCGCTCGACTCGGTCATCCCAGCGCGCGGCGAAATGCTCGTCGAGCGCCGAGAGGGCGATGTTGGCCAGTAGCGGCGAGGCGATGCCACCCTGCGGGGTGCCGGTAATCGTGTCCCGCTCAGCGCCACCCTCAGTGAGGATGCCGGCCTTGAGGAACGCCTTCACCAGACCCAGGACGCGCTTGTCCCCAACGCGATGCCGCATCCGACCCAGAAGACCGGAGTGCGAGATTTCGTCAAAGCACGCCGCGATATCGCCGTCCAGCGCCCACTCATAGGAGGTGGACGCCAGCAGGCGGATCTCGGCGACGGCGTCATGGGCTCGGCGCTTGGGGCGGAAGCCGTAGGAACACGGCTTGAAGTCCGCCTCATAGATCGGCTCGAGCACCAGCTTCAGCGCGCCCTGGACGACGCGGTCCCGGACAACGGGAATCCCTAGCCTGCGACGCTTGCGCGTCCCCGGCTTGGGGATCATCCGCTCCCTGACCGGGAGCGGCTCGAACCGTTGGGCCTTCAACTCGGCCCGCAGGTCTTCGAGCAATGCCGCGACGCCCCGCCCGGTCTCGATGGCGTGGGCGGTCTGTCCGTCCACGCCGGCCGTGCGAGCGCCCTTATTGCCCCGCACCCGACGCCAAGCCACAAGCAAGAACGCCGGGTCGCACACGAGGTTGTACAGGTCATCGAACCGGCGATCAGGATCGTCGGTCGCCCATCGATGCAGCTTGGTCTGGATCCCCAGTACCCTGGCTTCTGCCTCCTTCGGCGTCGGCCACGGAGCGCTCGTGTTCACAAGCGACCTCCTGGCATTCCAACTCCATCGCTGCGGACTTGCTGCCTCCCTTCGCCATGTGGACGGCTCTCCCGTCCTCGGACTACTACGGAGGCTCCGCCCCGCCCACGGGTCATCAGTCGACGACGGACCTGCCCACTGGCGACCTGGATGGCCAACCAGGAGGGCGACCCGAGACGGTTCCCACGTTCACTCATGCGACCGGTTGACGAGGTAGGCGCCCAGCTGTGCCCCGGCAGCCTTGCCATGGCTACGCCGCAGACCTTCACCATGGCCTCCGGACCGGCGATTTGCCACCGGTCTCGGGAGTCACCCACCACGACCTAATCGGTAGGCGCACGCTGCTGACCGACCCATCCGCCAGGTTTGGGGCCGGCACGCCGCTTACGGGGCTTTGCCACTGGTTCACTCTCGTTACACCTTCTCGTCTCGATTGCCGGGCCCAGGCCGTCTGGCAGTACCACCCTGTCCCGTCGTTGTCGGGGCTGCTCCCGCCCTCCCTTGCATCTCCAAGGTCAAGCTGCCCCCATCTTCCAGAGCCTGCTGCGACAGGCCCGCAGCGGAGTCCTTTCATCTCCGCCCGGTCGTATGGCGCCTCGTGGCGCACGAAATCATCGGCATACCTGATCAGCACCGGGCAGCCCGGCATCGCCACGTACCGGCCACGGCCGTTGGTGGCGTAACGGGCTCCGGCGGCCTGCTCCATCCCGTGCAGGGCGACGTTTAACAGCA
>JBIOTW010000074.1:0-12051 GCA_044866355.1 Candidatus Limnocylindria bacterium
CAGGACCGCCCGTCCGCGAGGCTCCCCGCTGGGGGCGCAGCGGTACGGCTCGCGCGGCGCGACCGCCGCCACGTGATCCACCGCGTCCCACGGGACCGAGGCGCGGGCCTCCGCCACGGCCTGGCCGGACGGGGTGTCGGCGGTCCGGATCACCGCCCGTCGCGCCGCGCCACGACGCAGCTCCAGGGTCAACGCCCGCGTGTCCACGCCCTCGAGGGCCGGGATGCCAGCCTCGACCAGGAGCTCGTCGACCGAGACGCCCGGGCCATGCGGCGGCGTGACCAGCCGCGTGACGACCAGCGCTCGGGCATGGACCCGCGCCGATTCGAGCTCGGATCGGTCGATCCGGTAGCTCCCGACCATGGGGTGGGTGAGGACCACGACCTGTCCGGCATAGGACGGATCGGTCAGGATCTCACCCCACCCGGTGGCCGCGGTGGTGAAGATGAGGTCGCCCTCGGCCGGCTGCGCCGCGCCGCGGAGGCGGCCGGCGTGCAGCGTGCCACCCTCCAGGGCCAGCCATCCCGGAGACGAAAACGACGCCGGCCCCGATTCGGCGGGCGGCGTCACGGCGGTGAGACTGGCCAGGTTCGGCATCGCGCTCCTTCCCGGCCTCGCGGGGCCGGACTTAAAGGACGCAGCGAGTGTAGCCCACGGGGCTCGACGCTTGCCGCGCCCGACTACACTCGCCGGGCACGAGGAGGAGGGAGCCGCCAATGACCACCCCGGAAGTGAACCTGCCGCCCATGCGGGCCAGCGCTGCAACCCTGGTCGACGCGTTCGTCCCGCGGGTGGATGGGCGCGCCGCGGCCATCATCCGGGACGTGCTCCTGATCCTGGCCGGAGCCGGCCTGACCGCTCTCGGGGCACAGGTCTCGTTCACCATCGGAGACAACCCCGTTCCCTACACCCTGCAGACCGGCGCCGTGCTCCTCACCGGAACCGCCCTGGGAGCCGGCCGTGGCTTCGTGTCGATGGCCCTCTACGTCGCGGCCGGGGCACTGGGTCTTGGCGTGTTCGCGGACGGCCGGAGCGGCCTGGAGAGCAGCATCGGTGGGCTTACCCCGACCATCGGCTACCTGCTGGCGTTCATCGTTGCGGCTACTCTGTGTGGACGGCTGGCCGAGCGGCAGTGGGAGCGGACGCGAACCGGCGCCTTCCTGCTGATGCTCCTCGGATCGTTCGTGATCTACCTCATCGGGGTCCCGCTGCTGGCGGTCATCGCCCGCATGGACCTTTCCGACGCGATCTACTGGGGTGCCATCGTGTTCGTTCCGTGGGACCTGGCCAAGGTGCTGGTCGCCACCTTCGCGTTCCCCCTCGCCTGGCGCGTGGCCGGAGACCGAACCGGGGAGTGAGCACCGCTCCCGGCGGCTCGGATGCCGTCCCCGAGGACGAGGCCAGCCGCGCCGGCATGGAGGCTGAAGAGTTCGACCCGGCGTGGATCCGCGAACACGTCGCGGAGGAACGACGCGCCGCGGCAGTGCTGGGCGACATCCGCGAGGCGATCTTCGGGGCCCAGGATGGGCTGGTCAGCACGCTTGGGGTGGTCAGCGTGGTGGCGGGGGCAAGCGCCGACCGGTTCCAGATCCTGGTGGTAGGGATCGCGACCGGACTGGCCGGCGTGTTCAGCATGGCCGCCGGCGAGTACCTGTCCAGCAAGAGCCAGCGCGAGGTCTACGAGGCCCAGATCGCCGGCGAGCGGGAGGAGGTCCGGACCCGACCCGGCGAGGCCCAGGCCGAGGTCGCCTACATGTTCGAGGAGGACGGGCTGCCGGCCCAAGAGGCGGACGAGGTCGCACGCATCGTGTCCCGTCACCCGGACGTCCTGCTGCGGACGATGGTCGAGAAGGAGCTGGCTCTCCACGTGGTCGAGCACGGCGGATCGCCGCTTCAGGGAGCGTTGGTCATGGGCGGGGCGTTCGGCCTGGGTGCCCTGGTGCCCATCCTCCCGTACTTGCTCCTCCCCGCGGTGGCGGCGACTTTGGCGTCGATCATCGCCACCGGCGCGGTGCTGTTCGCGATCGGGGTCGTGAAGTCGCGCTGGACGCGGCACCGGGCCCTGACCTCCGGCCTGGAGATCCTCATCATCGGCGCCCTGGCCGGCGTCATCGGTTACTTCTTCGGGAACATCCTGCCGCCGTTGCTGGGCGCCCCGCCGGCCGGCGCCTGAGGGCCAAACGCCCGAACCCCCTGGGCAAATCAGGTCACGTGCAGGACGCCCACCATCCCGTAGGCCTCGTGGCCCGGGAAGTGGCAGATGAAGACCACGTCCCCCGGCTGGTCAAAGGTCAGCGTGGTCTGGGCCGAGATAAACGCGCGGACCGAGACCTCGTCGGGCCGCTCTCCGTGCGCCGGCTCAGTGCCGGTCCGGTGGCGCTCGTGGAAGGCCGCGTCGCCGATCAGCCACTCATGGTCGATGGGGTCCTCGTTGACCAGGACGAAGGTCACCGGCACGCCGTGCAGGACGCTCACCTCGGCCGGCGAGAAATGCGAGTAGTGGATCAGGATCTCGACGCGCTGGGCTGTGGGAGTGGGACCACAGCCGACGACGATCGCCGCTCCGAGGAGGAGGGCGACCGCCGCCAGCGCGCGACGCGGAGACCTCACGCCCCGGCCATCGGCGGGGGAACCCGCCGGCTGATCACGAAAGCCGCGAACCAGGCCCCCAGCAAGGGCAATCCCACTGCCAAAGCCAGGAACCCCACCGCCCGCGGGGTGGCCCACGGCGCCGGGCTCGGCCCGTAGGGAAGGAAGCCGGCGTCCACCAGCGACGGCGCGCCGCCGTCCGCGTCGATGGCCAGGTCGAACGTGATGTCCGCCGCGGGACTGTTGATCCGCACCTTGGTCAGCCACGCGCTCTCGGGCACCCACTCCATCCCCGCGTCGGATCGCAGATCGGCCAGGAGCAGGTCATTGGCCTTCGCGCTGTGGGCCAGCTCGAACCCCGCCGGGCTGAGGACCGAGCTGGGAGCCGGCAGCAGCGCCGGGCGATGGTCGGTCAGGAGATACACGTCGGCTTCCACGGTCTGTGCCTCGGTCTTGCCGAGGGCCAGGATGCGGAGCGGCACCCACGGGTCGTCGGTCGGGATGGTGAGATGGACCGGGGTCCCATCCCCCACCGCCTGGCCGCGGGCCGCGGCCGCATCGGCGTCGAACACCGCCGCCAGGAAGATCGGCGAGCGGTTGGCGTAGAAGTCGAGCACCTCGGGCGCGTCGGCCGGGAGGCGGAACCCGTGCTCGGTTGCCCAGGCGCCCACCTCCGGCCCGCCGCCGCGCAGGATCGTGATGTCCAACGCGTCGATTCGGACCTCGAGCAACACCTCGGCCTCCGCAGCGCCGACCCGGGCAGCATCGGCGGCCAGGAATAGCTGCGGCTCGGTCTCCAGGATGAGGCGCTGGAGCGTCCAGTCCCCGCCCCGTTCGACCGAGGTCGGAACATCGGGGAGCGGCACCAGGCTCCCGAACTCGCCCTCCCCGCCGGCGAAGGCGAACGAGGTCACGTAGTGCTCCACGCCGTCGTGGTAGCCGGCGAACGTGGTGGTGCGCAGGAGGTTGACCGCGCCGTTGGGGCCGATCAGGCCCGCGCACGCAAAGGTTGGTCCGGCAGAGACCAGCAGGGCGATGGTGGCAGCCGCCACGGAGATCAAACGCCGCATGAGATCGGTCCTCCATCAAGCGGCCCGGCTGCAGGCCATGCTCAGTTGATGGGGGCAGGACGGCGGCAAGCGCCGTCAGGTTCCCGAAGGACCGATGCTGACCGCCCGCCGAGGCGGGCAGGCGAGGTGGGCGGCCTTAGCCCTCGCGGAAGATCTTGTCGTGCTCGCGGACGTGGTCCGCGACCTGGAGCGCCACGTCGTCGCCGGGGCCGGCGGACTCGACCTTGGCGTGCTCGACCTCCATCGAGTCCACCGTCTGCTGGACGTCGGTGGTATGGCCCCGGATGTGGATCCGGTCGCCCACGCGAAGCGTATCGGTCAGGGTCACCGCGGCCACCGACAGGTGGCCGAAATAGTGGCTGACCGTCCCGATCGCCTGAGCCTCGTCATGCTCTTCAGACATGTCATGCCCTCCCGTGCTGGATGGCACTTTCGTGCCCCGGCCGCGCAGCGTCAAGCGTCAGATTGTGGCTCCAGCGCCTGGAGCAGGCGTTTGGGCGCGACCGCGCGGTAGCTCTCCGTGATCCAGTCCACCAGCATGTCGAGCGGCGCGTCCTCGGGTGGGGTGAGCCACACCCAGTGGCCACGATCCATCCGGTAGCCGGGGTTCTTGGCCCAGGGCAGACTCATGGCCACCTCATACGAGTCGGGAAGCTTGACGGTCATCCCGAACGATCGATCCGCATCCGGTATGCCGAAGAACACGAAGACCTTCTTGCCCACCTTGGCCACGTTCTCGCCCCAGGGATGGTCCTCGTAGGCCTCGGGCAGGCCCAGGGCGTAGTCGCGCAGCGGCTCGGCGAGCGGGTGCACCGGCCGAGCCTAGCGGAACATGCGCCGCTGCTTGATGAAATCGAACCGGGCTTCGCGAGCCGGGTCGGCAGGCTCGGCGATGGCCGACTCCACCGGTTCCAGGTGTCGGGCGACCACGTTCAGCACCAGGCCCTCGACCTGGAGCCGTCCGGTGACCACCAGCAGCGGATGGCGATGGAGGACGGCCCGGTAGCGGCGGTACACGTCGGGGCGCAAGGTGATGTTCATCATCCCGGTCTCGTCCTCCAGGGCCAGGAACACGAACCCTTTGGCGGTCATGGGGTGCTGGATGGAGGTCGCCACTCCGCCCATCCGGATGATCGCCCCGTTGCGCTGCTCCCCGGCGCCACGGACGGTCAGCACGCCACGCTCCGCCAGGCGGTCGCGGAACAGCTCGACGGCGTGGGTCGTGGGCGACAGGCCCAGCTCCCGGTAGTCGGCGGCCACGCGTTCGGCTCGGCTCATGAGCGGCAGGGTGGCGCCCACCTCGCCCGCGGCGGCATCGGTCAGTCCCAGCGGGGGACGATGCGGATCGGCATCGGGCAGGGTGGCGCGCAGCTGCCAGAGCAGCTCGCGGCGGGGCGTATCGGTCCAGTCGAAGGCGCCGATCGCGATCAGGCGCTCGACCACCGGCTCGGCCAGGCCGGTGCGGGCCACGAAGTCGCGCACGCTCCGGTATGGACCGATGGCGCGCTCGCACTCGAGCGCATCGCGCGCCGCCTCGTCGATGCCCTTGACCTGGCGAAAGCCCAGGCGCACGGCGAAGTCGCTCCGGTCGTCGCCGGTTTCGCCCACGCGCTCGGCGTCGTGCTCCCACGCCGAGCGGTTGACGTCCACCGGCAGCACGGTCAGGCCGTGGCGACGCGCGTCGTTGACCAGGGTGGCGGGCGAGTAGAAGCCCAGCGGCTGGTTGTTCAGCAGCCCGGCCAGGTAGTGGGCCGGGTAGCGCAGGCGCAGCCAGGCGGTGTCGTAGGTGATCTTGGCGAAGGCCGCGGCGTGGGCCCGGGCGAATCCGAACTCGGCGAAGGCGCTGCAGCGGCGGAACAGCTCCTCGGCATCGGCCTCGGTCAAACCGGTGCGTAAGGCGCCGGTAATGAACCGATCCCGCTCGCGCTGCATGGCCTGATGCGAGCGGTGCGAGCCCATCGCCTTGCGGAAGATGTCGGCGTCGGTGGCGCTGTAGCCGCACACTGCGATGGCGATCTGCATGACCTGCTCCTGGTACAGGATCACGCCCAGGGTGTCCTCCAGGATCGGCTGCAGGCTGGGATGGGCGTAGGTCACCTCCTCGGTGCCGGCGCGCCGTCGCAGGAACGGGTGCACGGCGTTGCCCTGGACCGGGCCGGGGCGAATGATGGCCACCTGGACCACGAGGTCCTCGAACCGCTCGGGATGGGCCTTGGGCAGGGCCTGCATCTGGGCCCGGGACTCGACCTGGAACACGCCCACCGTGTCGGCGGCGCGGATGGTGCGGAACACCTCCGGGTCGTCGTGGGGGAGGGCGTCCAGGTCGGGACGCTCCCCGGTGTCGCGCTCGATGCGGTCCACCGCGTCCGCCACCGCACCCAGGGTCCGCAACGACAGCAGGTCGATCTTCACCAGGCCCAGGGCCTCGACGTCCTCCTTGTCGTACTGGGTCACGACCCGCCCCGGCATGGTGGCCCGCTCGATGGGGACCAGCTCGGTGATGGGCGTGCGCGTGACGAGCATCCCGCCCACGTGGATCCCCAGGTGGCGCGGGAAGCCGTCGATCTCCGCGCACAGGGCCAGCAGCCACTGCCACCGGTTGCGGGGCGGAGTAACGAGCCCTTCCGATGACGCTTCGGCAATGACCGATGGGCGGGGCCGGCGCTCCACCGGCATGCCGCTCTCCGGATCGATTTGCACGTGTCCTTCATGCCCGCCGTCGCTGTCGTGCCCGTCGTGCCTCTCGTGACCGCCGGCCGCGCCCGCGTACCGTTGCCGCTCCCAGCCCTCGTGGCGGACCTGGATCGCGGACTGATCGAGCGCCCTGGGGCGGACGGGCGGGTACCAGCCGCTCTCGCTGTACGGCCGCCCGTCGTGGTCACCGGCCGCCTCGCGCGCCCGGGCCTCGGCCGCGGCCAGGTCGGGGCGGAGCTGGGGCCGATCCCGGACGTTCCACGTGTTGTCGTTGCTGCGCACGACCAGCGCCGGAGGCGCATCGGCATCGGTCACGCCGTTGGCTCCTGTCGGGCCTCCATCGGTCTGGCCCAGCTCCTCGAACAGCCAGCCGAACTCGCCGTCCAGGGCCAGGTCGGCCGCCACTTCGCTGGCATCCCGGGTGTCGAGCGCCTTGGCCACCCGGTCCACCACGTCCGCGGGGAAGGCGAGCGCCTTGGCCACCTCGCGGACGGCGCTCCGGGCTCGGTAGGTGATGACGTTGCAGACCATGGCCGAGTGGTCGGTGCCGTAGCGGCGGTACAGGTACTGGATGATCTCCTCGCGGCGGTTGACATCGAAGTCGATGTCGATGTCGGGCAGCGCGCGGGCCTCGTTGATGAAGCGCTCGAACAGGAGCTTGTGCTCGATGGGATCGACCTTGGTGATGCCCAGGCAGTAGGCCACGATCGAGTCGCCGGCACTCCCCCGCCCCTGGCCGATGATCCCGTTCCGTCGCGCGAACTCCATCAGGTCCCACACGATCAGGAAGAACTCGGACAGGTTGGTGCGGTCGATCACGCTCAATTCGTGCGTGAGCTGCTCCAGGGCACGCTTGGTAATGGGCCGATAACGCCTGCGTAACCCGTCGTGGGCAAGCTGGTACAGGTAGGAGAACGGCGTCTCCCCGTCGGGAACGGTGAAGCCCGGGAACCGATAGCGCTCGAAGCCCATGTCCAGCCGGCAGGCCTGACCGATGGCTGCCGCCTGCGCCATCCCGTCGACCCAGGCACGCCGGGCGCGGGGATCGGGCAGGCCGGCGCCCAGCAGGGCGAGCTGGGGTCCGGTCTTGAGCCGATACTCGGCGTTCGGGAGGCGCAGCTCGCGGGTCTCGTCCAGGGAGGCGCCGTGGCGGATGGCGACCAGCACGTCCTGGAGCCGATGGCCGGCCGCCTCGGCGTAGTGGACCTCGTTGGTGACGACCGTGGGCAGGCCCGCCTCGTCGGCGAGGGCCGCCAGCTCGGAGACGAGCCAGTCGTCGTCGGGGAGCAGGTGGTGGGACAGCTCCACGCAGAAGTCCCCGTCGGGGAAGCAGCGGGCCCAGCGTTCGGCCGCCATCCGCGCCGCGGCCCGCTCCCCGGACAGCAGGCGGCGCGGGATCTCCCCGTTTCGACAGCCGCTCAGCCCGATGAGATGGCCCCGCGCTTCGTCCAGGGCAGCCTCCAGCTGCGCCGCCTCGAACACCGGGAACTGCTTCTCGCCGGCCAGGTGGCCGGCCGACACCAGGCGCGACAGGGCGGCATACCCGTCCGGGTCGCGGGCCAGCAGGACCAGGTGGTCGCCGGGGGCCGGGCCGGCGTGGTGCTCCCCCGGCCAGCCGCGGCTGGCCTTCTCGCCGCGGAGCGGAGCCGCCAGACGCCGTCCGCGCCGCGCCGCGCGGAGCTCGCGCTCATCGCGGGGAATGGCCAGCTCCACGCCCAGAATCGGCACCACAGGGGAGAGCCCCGCGGCGCGGCCCTCATCGGTCCGGGTCTGCTCGGCCGCCTTCCACAGGCGCACCGCGGCGTACAGGCCGGCGTGGTCGGTGAGGGCGAGTGCCGGCATCCCGATCGTGGCCGCCCGCGCCACCAGGTCCTCGGGATGACTGGCCCCGTCCAGGAACGAAAAGTTGCTGTGAACGTGGAGCTCGCAGTAGGCGTCCGGGGCGACCATCGGACAATCAAGTATAGAACGTATGTTCTAAAATACAACCTCTCTTTCCCCACCGCCAAGCACGCACGGCATTGGCCAGAGCGGCCGCTTGACTCGCGAAGCGATTCACCCCAGCATCCCAGCGGTGGAGGATTCGCGCTCCAACCGCCTGCTGATCGTTATCGGCGTCGCGGCTGCCCTCGCCGTCGCCTGCCAGCCTTCTGGCACGCCGCAGCCCAGCTCGCCAGCAAGCCTCGCACCCATCTCTTCGCCATTCGCGTCAGAGCCAGTGGCCGATTGCGAGGCGGACTCGACCCACGAGCCCGGGGCCCTCGCCTTTCGGCTGGAGCATTACACCGACATCGGCCGCGATTGGGTCATCAGCGTCTACGAGGACGGGCGGATCCTGACCCCGGGCATTACGCCGTATGAGCTGAGCACCGAAGCGTGGATGCTCATTCGCCGCCTCACGGCGGGCGGTGTCGACAGCCTGCTGAGCGAAGTCGAGGCAACCGGCCTGTTCGAGACCAGTGCGAGCTATGCGCCGGTGCCACTTCCCGGCGTCGAGCCGCCGGCCCGCGGCGCTGCTGGGTTCACCATCACGCTTGGTGGCGAGGATCCGGTCGTGGTGTCGTGGACATCGGTCTTTCCCGACGAGCCGACCTACTACCAGCCGTCGCCTGAGCGAGAGGCACTCGACGAGCTGGGCGCCCATCTGCTGGACATGGACACATGGCTTCCAGACGACGCATGGGCCTGGCGGGAGCCCTGTCCGTACCGGGCCACCATCTTCCGCGTCATCGTGGTGAATCCACAACCGTGGGGCGGGAGTCTCGACGACCTGCCTGCGGATATCGCCGATGTCGAGTGGCCCCCGGGTGGCGACATCTTGACCTGGGCAGACCCATTCGACGAGGCGGGATCGGATCCTCAGGTCGACGGACGGTGTGGCACCCTGCCCCGCGCCGAGGCCGAGAACCTCGTCAGCGACCTGGCGGCTGCCGGCGCCGAGGTTTCCGGGAGTGCGGACGACCTCGACCTCGTCCCGCTCACTTCGGTGCGACTGGGCTACCGGGCAGAGTCAAGCTTCGTGGACGTCCTGGTGCGACCCTTGCTCCCCGACGAGTCCGGCTGCGTGGGAGCCAGCCTCGCGCCCTTCGGGATCTAGGCGCTCGTTCGCGGTCCGGGAACCGCCGACAGGTCATCGGCGTCTGATGGCTCACAACCACATCCGGAGATCCGTCCCGTGAAGATTCCCCGAGGCGTCATTCTCATCGGTCTCACCATCCTCGTTCTCATCGCCGCCGCCTGCTCGGGCGTGGCCCAAAACTTGAACGGCAAGCCGGGCGAAGTTCCGCTGACCGGCGACACGACCGGACGCGACGGGTTCATCGAGCCCGGAGCTGTGCCGCCCGACGAAGCCGGCGGAGCCGCCGGTGAGGGCCTCGATGCGGCGCAGGCGGATCGGTCGATCATCAAGACCGGGGAGGTCACGGTCGAGGTCGACAACGTGGCCGAGACCACCGGCGCGATCCGCGCCCTGGCCCTCGAGCTGGACGGCTACATCAGCAGCTCGTTCCAGGGCGAGTTCGACGAATCGGCGACCCTGACCATGCGCATCCCGGCTGACCGATTCGACGAGGCTCTGGCTGCCATCCACGCGCTGGACGGCGAGGTCAAGGCCGAGGCCACGCGCGAAGAGGACGTCACGGCCGTGGTGGTCGACATCGAGGCCCGCCTCACGAACCTGCGGGCGGCCGAGGTCGAGTACCGCGAGCTCCTGGACCGCGCCGAGCGGATCGAGGACATCCTGGCCATCCAGAACCAGCTGTTCCAGGTCCGCGGCGAGATCGAGGCCATGGAGGCGCAGCTGAAGTACTTCAACGACCAGACCGAGATGGCGACGCTGACCGTGTCCGTCATCCCGGGCGCCGTCGAGCAGGCCACCACCGACTTCGACCCCGGCGCCATCGTGCAGGAGGCCGTCGCCCAGCTGGTCAGCGTGGGCCAGTGGCTGGTCGCCGCCGGGATCTGGTTCGTGATCGTGGGCCTGCCCGTGATCATCGGCCTGGCGATCGTTCTGTACATCGTGATCCGCGTCATGCGCCGGGTCGCTCCGGCCAGCGCGAAGGAACAAGCTTCCAGCGACTAACGCTTAGGTCGCCAACAGACCGATACGGCCCGGCCGCTCGCGCTGGCCGGGCCGCTTCGCGCTTCCGGGCCGCTTCACGTTCCGGAGACGCCACCTGCTCACAGGGCTTCGTGCTATCGCGTAGCACGTTAGCGCGATATCACGAAAGGCTGTGATACCGCGGTTCGGCGACCGCTCAACCAGTTGGCGATCGGCGATCATCGGTATGACGTGGCAGATCTCGATATTCCGGTGGTCGAAACCGAGCGTTTGATCCTGCGTGGCTTCCGCGAAGCTGATCTCGACGGCCTGTTTGCGCTGGCCCAGGACCCGCTCATCGCCGAGTACGTGACGTACAACAACGCTCCGTTGCGCGAGGCCTGCTGGCGGTCGATCGCACTGTGGACCGGCCATTGGGCGCTGCGAGGCTTCGGCATCTGGGCAGTCGAGGAGCGATCGACGGGCACGTTCATCGGGCGCATCGGTCTCTGGCAGCCCGAGGGCTGGCCGGGTACTGAGGTCGGCTGGCTGCTGGGGCGCGCGTTCTGGGGCAAGGGCTACGCCAGCGAGGCGGCCCGGGCGTCGCTGGACTGGGGGTTCACCCACCTGGACGTTCCGGAGCTGGTGAGCCTCATCCGGCCGGACAACACGCCGTCCATCGCCGTCGCGGAGCGCATCGGCGAACGGTATCGGGGCGAGGTCCCGTTCCGAGGCGGCACCACCGGGGAGTGGGCGATCACCCGCGCCGAGTGGGAGGCGGGCCGCTCCCCGGGGAACTCGGGCTAGGACGCGAGGGCCTGGAGGACGGGCAGATGGACGGTGTCGCCGTCAGGCGTCACCGGCACGATGGCCACGTGGTCGGCGCCAGCCGTCTGCATCTCGCCCAGCCGCCCGCGAAGGGTGTCGGCGTCGCCCCACGCCACCATGGCGTCGACGAGGCGATCGCTCCCCGGCTTCTCCCAGTCGGCCTCCTCGAATCCCTGCTCGGTCCACGCGGCCCGATAGTTCGGCGTCCGCAGGTAATGCGTCAGGTACAGACGAGCCGTGGCGCGGGCCGTATCCGGATCGGTCTCGAGGACGCAAGGAAGGCTGACGGTCAGGACCGGGCGCTGGCTGGCTGGGGCGGCGTCCAGCACGCCGCGCATCCATGCCAGGCGCTCCGTGGTGACGAGATAGGGAAAGGCGCCGTCCGCCTCGGTTGCGGCCAAGGTCAGCATCCGCTCCCGCAGCGCGGCCACCAGGACCAGGGGCTCGGGCATGCCAGACGGCATCGGTCCCTTGTAGATGGCAGACCGATAGGCGGCCAGGTACTCGCGCATGTGGGTCAGGGGGCGTTCGTAGGTGTGGCCGCGCACCTTCTGGGCCAGATGCAGATGGGACACGCCGAGGCCCAGTGTGAAACGCCCTCCGGTGGCCTCCTGGAGGGTCTGGGTCGCCATCCGCGTTGCCTGCGCGTCGCGGCCCCAGATCGAGACGATGGACGTCCCCAGGCCGATGGACGAGGTCGCTCCCGCCAACAGTCCCAGCAGGGTGAACGGCTCGCGCCCCACGACGTCGGGCACCCACAGGGTCCCGTATCCGAGCGACTCGACCTGTGCGGTGTAGGTCAGCGCGTCCTCGATGGGCAGATGGTCGAAG
>JBIOTW010000075.1:0-2960 GCA_044866355.1 Candidatus Limnocylindria bacterium
GTGGCCGCTGCGGGTCGTGATCTCCTCGCCCACCACCAGGCCGAAGTGATAGTCGCCGGCCGCGTGCATGGCCTGGGCGCGCAGCGCGCCGTCGATCCGGTCGTGGTCGGTGATGGCCACCAGGTCCAGGCTCGTGCGGTGCTCGACCCAGTCGAGAAGATCCGCCAGGCGGGCCGTGCCATCGGAGTACAGGGTGTGCAGGTGGAGATCGGCCGTGCCGAGGCCCTCACCGCGGACGGATCGGCTCATCATCGGCTCATCATCGGCTCACCTTCCATCCGTAGCTCCGGGCGCGAGGTCGGGCCAGATGGGCTGGAAGGCGCCCCACCACTGCTCGGGCGCCTCGGCGATGTGCTCGGCGAGGACGTCCGCGATCCGCTGGGTCAGGATCGCCACGTCGCGCTGCCGGTCCCCGCGCGGCGTCCACCGCACCCGGTCGACGCGGGCCGCGAACCGGTTTGGGGCGACACGGCGCAGGGTGCCGATGATCACTGGCGCACCGCTCTGCACGGCCAGGCTGGCCGGCGCCGCCGGGATTCGAGTCGGATGTCCGAAGAAGATCACATCCTGGCTGCTTCCCACCACCTCGCGGTCGCCGGCGATGGCCACCAGCTTCCCGCCACGCAGCGCCTTGAGTACCTTCCGCGCGGCGTCGGGCGGCGCCACCAGCTCCCCGCCGATATTGCCGGCCCCTCGGCGCGAGCGCAGGTACTCGAAGAGCTCCGGCGGCTCGATGCGCTCCACGGGCGCGACCCAGGGCAGCCCCCGGGCAGCAAGCCATAGGGCTCCCGGTTCGAAGTTGCCGAAGTGGGCCGATACGCCGATGACCGCGCCGGCGCGGATGAGAGCTTCCAGCCGGTCGGGGTCGTCGACCTCCAGAATGGCGGCAACGGCGGCGCGGTCGGTGGTGGGCCGCAGGCGCAGGACCTCGAGGTAGTAGCGGGCGTGGGCCACGAAGGCGTCCTTGACCAGGCGCCGCAGCTCGTTGCCGCTGACCGGCCGGCCGGACGCGGCCACGACACGCGCGATGTTGGCCGACACCAGCCGGCGGCGTGCCGGGGCGGCCCAATACCACGCCCGACCGAGCCCATCGGCCAGCCCATACGCGGCCCGGCTGGGAAGGGCCCGCGCCACGAAATCGGCCACCGCCAGGCCCGACCGGAGGAGGAGGCCGGACGGCCGAAGCCTCATCGCTCGGTGGTCCAGTCCTCGCCCGCGCGGGCGCGCGCCAGGGCCGCCTCCGCTGCCACCCGATCGGCATCGGTCTGGGGCCAGACCGGCCGGAACATGTACCACTGGCCCGGGTCGCCGGCGATGACCTGGCCCAGGGCGTCGGCCAGGGCCTGGGTCGCGCGATACACCTCGGCCGGCTCGGTGCTGGTGGCCCGGATGACCGGATAGCCCCAGGCCTCGAGCCCGTCGTCGGCGGTCCGCCGCGCCCCGATGGGCAGGATGGCGGCGCCGGTCCGCGCCGAGATCACCGCCGGCCCGGCCGGGAAGGTGGTGGCGGCCCCCAGCAGCTCGACCGGGACGTCGCCGGGCCGATAGGCGCCGTCGCACAGCAGGACCAGGTTGCCGCCGCCCTGCAGGACCTTGTACAGCCTACGAAGGTTGCGCCAGCCGATGACCTCCACGCCGAACGAGGCCCGCACGGCGGCCAGGTGCTCGTATAGCCGCCCATACGTGGTGTCGTCCCCGACCACGCTGACCTTCTCGCGCTCGACCATCATGGCCGGGGCCAGGAGGTCCATCGCGCCGACGTGGACGGCGCAGATCAGGAGCCCCTTGCCCTCGGACCCCTGGGCGGCGGCCAGCTGCTCCCAGCCGTGGAACGTGACCCGCCGTCGGGCCTCGACCGGGTCGAGGGCTGGCAGCCGCATGACCTCGGCCAGATAGCGACCGAAGTTCTGGAACGCGCGGCGCGCGGCGCGCGACACGCGAGGGTCATCGACGGGCAGGCCCAGGGCCTGGGCCATGTTGGCCCGCACCACGTCGCCCTTGGGTCCCGACAGGTCGTAGGCACCGTTGCTGAGCGCCACGGCGCCCGGCATCACGATCCGGCGGGGGAGTGCGCTCAGGGCGCGCTCCGCGGCCCGATAGCCCCAGTACGCCAGGCGCTCACGACCCCGCTCGCCCCCTCGCGGGGAGTGCTGCCGCGCCCGGGTCGCGGGCCGCGACGCCGTGGAGGTGCGCTCCGCGGACATCGCCCCGCAACCACTCGGCGACGCGTGCCTAGCGACGAGCAGCCGCCTTCGCTCGGGGAGCGGCGACCTTGGCTCGCGTGGATCGACGAGCCCGCGCCGGGATCGGTGCTTCGGTCCCAACCAGGGTCTCGCTGTCGTCGCCTCGGATGAACGCCTCCACCCGCTCTCGGGCCACGTCGTCGTGGATCTGGATGGGCGGGGACTTCATGAAGTACGACGACGGGGCCACCAGGGTCCCGGCCAGGCCGCGGTCCAGGCCCAGCTTCGCGCAGCGGATGGCATCGGTGATGACGCCGGCGCTGTTGGGCGAGTCCCAGACCTCGAGCTTCAGCTCAAGGTTGAGGGGGACGTCGCCGTAGGTGGTCCCCTCCATCCGGATGTGGCACCACTTGCGGTCCTTGAGCCACGGCACGTAGTCCGACGGGCCGACGTGCACGTCGTCCGCGGCGATGTCGTAGTCGAGCATGGAGGTCACCGCGTTCGTCTTGCTGATCTTCTTCGACTCCAGGCGCTCGCGCTCGAGCATGTTCAGGAAGTCGGTGTTGCCGCCGAAGTTCAGCTGGTAGGTACGGTCGACGCGCACCCCGCGGTCCATGAACAGGCGAGTCAGCACACGGTGGGTGATGGTGGCGCCTACCTGGCTCTTGATGTCGTCGCCGATGATCGGCAGCCCTCGCTCGGCGAAGCGTCGCTGCCAGTACGGCTCTCGCCCGATGAAGACCGGGATTGCGTTGATGAAGCCGACGCCCGCCTGGA
>JBIOTW010000076.1:0-45244 GCA_044866355.1 Candidatus Limnocylindria bacterium
GCCATCGGCTCGGCGGCGAGGTCGACCGAGCCGCCATCGGTCTGTTCAGACGCACCCGCAACAGACGCTCCCTCCGCGGCGGCGCGACGCAGGCGCGCCAGCCCGGATGCCGCCGCGTGCATGGACGCCTCGCTGAAATCGAGCTTGGATCGATAGTGCGCCGTGAGAGCCAGGTACCGGAAGTCGAGCGGCTGGAATCCCTTCTCGGGCAGGTCGCTGACCCGGATGATGTTGCCGGCGCTCTTGGCCATCTTGGCGTCGGCGAGGGTCAGGAACTCGCCGTGCAACCAGGCCTTGACGACCTGATGGCCGAGCGCCCCGTCGGACTGGGCGATCTCGTCCTCGTGGTGCGGGAACTTCAGGTCGATCCCGCCGGTGTGGATGTCGAACCGCTCCCCGAGGTACTTGACGCTCATCACCGAGCACTCGATATGCCAGCCCGGGAAGCCTTCGCCCCAGGGAGAGGGCCACTTCATGAGGCGTCCGGGCTCGGCCGCCTTCCACAGGGCGAAGTCGGCGGGATCGCGCTTGTCGTTCTCGACCTCGACCCGGGTGCCCGGCCGCGTGGCCTCCACCCGCTGACCGGACAGCCGCCCGTAGGCGGGGTACGCGCTCACGTCGAAGTAGATCGTCCCGTCGACCCGGTAGGCCAGGCCCTTGGCCAGCAGGATCTCGATCATGGCGATCATGTCCGGGATGTGGTCGGTGGCCCTGGGCATGACGTCCGGGGGGCGAATGTTGATGAGCGCCTCGTCGGCCAGCCAGGCATCGGTATAGAACTGGGCTATCTCGGCCGGGGTCTTCCCTTCCTCGAGGGCCGCCAGGATCATCCGGTCCTCGCCAGCATCGTGCTGGTCGTCGCGCATGTGCCCGACATCGGTGATGTTCTTGACATAGGTCACCCGGTAGCCGAGGTAGTCCAGGGTTCGGCGCAGCAGGTCGCCGAACAGGTAGGTCCGCAGGTTGCCGATGTGCGCGTAGCGGTACACCGTGCTGCCGCAGGTGTAGATCGTGACCTCGCCCGGCGTGACCGGGTCCAGGGTCTCGATCTGGCGGGTGAGCGAGTTGTAGAGGCGGACGGGGGCGGGCTGACCGGCCCGCGGCGGCTGCGTCACGCGGACGGAGCTCCCAACCGGGCGATGATGGACTCGAGGAGGGCCTCGCGGGCCTTCAGCTCCTCCTTGTAGGCGTATGTCTCGGTTCGATGGATCTCAGCTCGCAGCTCGGACAACACGTTGGCCAACAGCTCGCGCAGCAGCTCCGCTTGGGCCGGGGTCAGCTCCAGGTCCATGGCCGGGATTGTACCGATGGTCGTCGCATCACCGGCCGGTGGTCAGTGGGTCGCGGTGCTCCCCTGCTGGGCACCCTGCGAGGCGGCCACCAAAGTCTTGCCCAGCGCGTCGGCGATGGCCTGCGCCAGGTTCGGGCTCAGCCGAACGCGACCCACGATCTCGCGGGGGTCGTCATGGGCGCCAGGCTCCCCGGTCGGCTCCGAGCGGAGAAGAGTGAGGGTGACGCCGAAGCGCCCGGCCGTGACGGAGAAGCCATCGGCGTAGATGTCGGGGTAATCGCTCATATCGATAGCGTAGCCCAGCCTGGGCTGGTCATCGGGCTACCATGAGCCGATGCCGCAGCGCGATGCGACGACGACCTACCCGCTGACCCTGGGCGAGGAGCCTGCCTACTGCCCCGCCTGCGGCAAGCCGGTGGTGGAGCGCGTGCTCGAGGAGGATCACCGGCCGCGCCTGGTGTGCCCCGATGGCCACGTCACGTGGCGCAACCCGCGCCTCGTGGTGGGGACGCTACCCGTGCGCGACGGGCGGGTGTACCTGGCCCGCCGGGGGATCGAGCCGGGGCTGGGGCTGTGGAGCTACCCGGGTGGCTTCCTGGAGGTGGGGGAGTCGGCCCAGGAGGGTGCCCGCCGCGAGACCGAGGAGGAGACCCTGCTGCGGGTGGAGATCGGGCGCCTGATCGGCGCCTATTCACGGCCCCACGCCGCGGTGGTGACCCTCATCTATGAGGCGTTCGTGGTCGGCGGGGAGGCGCTGCCCGGCGTGGAGACGACCGAGGTGGCCGCCTTCTCCCCGGAGGAGATCCCATGGAGCGAGCTGGCGTTCAGCACCACCGAGAGCGCCCTGCGGGACTGGGTGCGGTCGCAGCCGGGACATGAGCCACGCCACGAGCCGGAGCTGTACGTGCTGGGAGACGACGCCGGCTAGGCCTCGTACTTGCGGAAGACGATCGTCCCGTTGTGGCCGCCCAGGCCCATGGAATTCGACAGCGCGACGTTGACATCGGCCTGTCGCGCCTTGTGGGGCACGTAGTCCAGAGTCAGCTCCGGGTCGGGGTGGTTGAGGTTGATGGTCGGCGGGATCCAGCCGGTGTCTAGCACCTTCACCGAGGCCCAGCCCTCGAACGCGCCCGCCGCGCCCATCATGTGGCCGGTCATCGACTTGGTGGAGCTGATGGCCAGCTTGCGGGCGTGGTCGCCGAACACGGCCTCGATGGCGCGAGTCTCGGCCAGGTCGTTGAGCGGGGTGCCGGTGCCGTGGGGGTTGATGTAGTCGACCTCGGTGGGATCGATCCCGCCCCGCTCCAGCGCCCAGCGCATGGCCCGCTGGTTGCCCTCGCCCCCCTCGGGCGGGGCGGCCATGTGGTACGCATCGGCGGCGCTGCCGTAGCCCACGACCTCGGCGATCGGTCGGGCCCCCCGCGCCAGCGCGTGCTCGAGCTCCTCGAGGACGAGGACCGCGCACCCCTCGGCGATGACGAACCCGTTGCGGGTGGCGTCAAACGGGCGCGAGGCGATGGACGGGACGTATTCCCCGGTATCGGGGTCAATCGGCGTGCCGAGGGCCCGCATCTGGCCGAATCCGGCGAACGCCAGGGGGACCAGCGCAGCCTCCGTCCCGGCGCCCAGCATGAGATCGGCCTGGTCCCGAATGATCGTCTCGGCCGCCTCCCCAATGGCGTGGCTGCCGGTGGCGCAGGCACTGACCACGGCGGTGTTCGGGCCGCGGATGCCGAACTGGATCGCCACCAGGCCTGAGGGGCTGTCCGGGAGCATGTGGGGGATGGTCCACGGCGACACGCGGCTGGCGCCGGAGTCCCAGTACTTCTTCGCGTTCTCGAGGAGCACCCCCACCCCGCCCATGCCGGACCCGAACACCATCCCCATCCGATCCGGATTGGCTTCGTCGGCGAGGATCTGGCTGTGGCCGTTGATCAGCCCAGCGTCGCGAAGCGCCTCCGCTGTGGCGGCCACCGCCATCTGGGTGGCCCGGTCGTGGCGGCGGATGTCCTTGGGATCCATCTCCTTGGTTGGGTCGAAGTCGGGGACCTCGCCGCCGACCTTGATGTCCTGGTCCGACAGGTCAGCGATGGTGACGTCCCGAATCCCGGACTTGCCGGCCAGCAGGTTGTCCCACGCGGCCTGGTTACCGATTCCGACCGGCGCCACGACACCCAGGCCAGTGACCATGGCCCGGCGGCCGTTCGTGCTCATGTGGTCTCGTGGTGCTGCTTCGCGCGACGCTTGGCGGCTCGGGTCCGGTGGGGCGGCTTGGCCGTTGGCTTTGGCTCATGGGCTGGGGCGGGGAGCCAGCCGTCATCGGCCTCATCCAGGGCGTGCGCTTCGGAGTCAGGGCTGATGCGCTTGATGAGCCCGGTCAGGACCCGCCCGGGCCCGACTTCGACGAAATCGGTCACTCCGATGGAAGCCATGTTGCGGATCGTGGCGACCCACTGCACGCCATGGACCAGGTGGTCCGAGAGCTCCATCCGGAGCCCTTCGGCGCTGCGGATCATCGTCGCGTGCACGTTGCTGACGAGCGGCACGGCCGGGTCGCGGAACGGGACGCGCTCCAGGACCTTGGCGAACTCGTCGCGGGCGTGGCGCATCAGCGGGGAGTGGCTGGCCACGCTGACCGTGAGCTGGACCGCGCGTCGGGCGCCGACCGTCTTGCTCATCTCCAGCGCGAACACCAGGGCCGGAATGACGCCCGAGAGCACCACCTGGCCCGGGGCATTGATGTTGGCCACCGAGATCTCGCCGATCTTCCGTGCCTTCTCGACCACTTCCTGGGCCTGGTCTTCCGACAGACCGATGACGGCACCCATGCCGCCGTCGATGCCGCGCTCCTGCATGATCCGGCCCCGCTCACGCACGAGGCGCACCGCCTCCTCGAACTCGATCGACCCGGCGGCGATGGCGGCCGCGTACTGCCCGGCCGAGTGGCCTGCCACCGCCAGCGGGTTGAGCGTCACGCCGGCGGCGCGTGCCCGCTCCCGCAGGTGCTCGAGCACCGCCATGCTGGCGGCCAGGATCGCGGGCTGGGCGTTGATGGTGCTGTCCAGCTCGTCGGCGGGGCCCTCGAACATCAGGCGCGACAGCTTGAAACCGAGCGCGGCGTCGGCGCGCTCGAAAATGGCGGCGGCGGTCGGGGAGCGGTCGGCCAGGGCTGCCCCCATGCCGACGTACTGCGAGCCCTGGCCCGGGAATACGAACGCGTGGGCGCCGGCCATCAGCTCAGATGTGGTCATGCGGCGGCGACTTCCTGTGGGCGAATTCCTGTGGGCGAATTCCTGTGGGCGACTACCTGTCGAATGAGCCGCGAGTATAGAACTAGCCTTCGACCACCGCGAAACGGGTGACCACTTCCTGCAGCACGGGCAGGCCGAAGGCGAGGGCGCTCACCGGCACGCGTTCGTCGTTTCCGTGGAACAGGTCCAGGAATGGCATGTCCGCGTCCAGGCGCAGCGGCACGAATCCGTAGGTCGGGATGCCGAGCTCGGCCAGTGCCTTGGCGTCGGTGCCAAGGGTGATCATCATCGGCAGGGCGGCCGCCTCCGGGTCGGCCTGTCCGAGGACGTCGCGCATAAGGCCCACGATCGGCGCATCGGGCGCGGCCTCGATTGCGGGCAGGCTCATCACCGCGTCCACCGTCACCTCGGGACCGGCCAGCTCGGCCAGGCGTTGCCCGAATACCCCCTGGTCAGTTGAGGGGAGGGTGCGGACGTCCACCTCGGCCATCCCCGATCCGGCGATGACGTTCACCTTGGAGCCAACGCGGACCACGGTGGGCGTGACGGTGTCCCTCAGCATGGCGCCCAGCGAGCGGCGCAGGGTGGGATCGGAGACCCGTTGCGCCAGCGCGCCCTGTGCCCCGGCAGGATCGGCCGGGACGAGGTCCGCCACGTTTCCCAGGCCGATGCCCGCGAAGAACTCGCGGACCACGGGCGGAGGGTCGCCGGTGGCCGGCGCCGCGGCCAGCCGCGAGACGGCGTTGGCCAGGCGGATGGCCGGGTTCTCGGCATGCGGCATGCTCCCGTGGCCCGGCGTACCGGTGGCGTGGAGGCGGGTCCAGATGATTCCCTTCTCCGCGACCTGGATGCCGTACACCCGCCGCCCCCCGATGGTCATCGAGTAGCCGCCCACCTCGTTCAGTGCCGCGGCCGCCGGCCCGGCCGCGGAGCCGAACAGGTCGGGTCGGGCCTCGACCCAGTGCCGGGCGCCGAACGTCCCGCCCGCCTCCTCGTCGGCGACGGCGGCGAAGATGACGTCGCGGCGAAGCGGCATTTTCGAACGCTGGAACGCCACCATGACGGCCAGCTCCATGGCCACCATGTCCTTCATGTCGACCGCGCCCCGGCCCCACACCACGCCATCGATCAGCTCCCCGCCGAACGGGTCGCGGGACCATGACGTGGCCTCCACCGGCACCACGTCCAGGTGGCTCAGCAGGATCAGCGGCGGCTCCGGATCGCGCACGGCCGCGTTCGCCCGCAGGCGCGCGAAGCAGCTGCCCCGCCCCGGAGCCGTTTCGAGCACCTCCGCCCCGATCCCTGCCTGGGTGAGCACCTCCGCGCAGTAGTGCGCCGCGGCCGTCTCCCCGCCGCTCGAATCGTGGCCTGCCGCCGCGTCACGGTCACCTGGCGGGTTGACCGACGGGATCCGGATCAGCGCCCGGAGGTGTTCGACGGCCTCGATGACGTCGACCGACGCGGCGACGGTCTCGGTCATCGCTGCCGGACCCGGACAGCGCCGGGAGCCAGCAGAACGCCGCGCGCTGGAGCCAGGCCGGCGGCTGCGCGCCGCTGGTCAACCAGTCGAGACAGCCACAGGTCGCCCATGATCAACGTCACCGAGGCGACGAGCAGGACGGGCAGCTGGGTGGCAATGCCCATGGCCAGCAGCGCGGTCAGGAAGAAGACCTGGATGGAGAGGCGGGTGAAGAAGGCCAGGCGCAGGTCGACGATGGCGGCACTCTGGCCGTCCGGCGGTTGGCGCCCGGACCCGAAGACACCGTACGCCGCCACAACCCCAAAGAGGCCGATGCACAGGAAGGACAGCCACAATGCGCCGCCAGTCGGTGCGTTGGTTCGGGCGCTGATGAATGCGTACGGGAGGATAGAGGCGATCAGGATCGCGTAGGCCGGAATCGGGACCAGCAACTGCAGCCATTCCACCACACGCCGTCGGGCTGCGAAATCTCGCAGCCATCGGGTCAAGAAGCTGAATCCCAAGGTGATGAAAAGCCAGGTGTAGAAGTTTCCGGCCTGAACCCCGAACCATCCGTCGGTCGGACCGATGTCTACCCAGGTCCACATCCCCATCCGTATCGCGACGGCGTCGAAGGCAAGGTCCAGCATGATCACCAGAGCGGCGTCCACGAACGGCGCCGTCCAGCGCCGAACTCCCAGCGCGTCGGTGATCCGCATTGCCCCCGCGATAAGCAGAGCCCAGGTCAGGCCGATCACCACCGGAGCGCGATCCAGGACCAGGCTCCATTCCGGGCTGTAGCGGTAGGTCTCGAAGATGAGCTGCGAGCTCTCCTCGAGGAGGAGGCCATAGGCCGCCGCGCTGATGAGCTCCAAGAAGGGGAGCCGCCCGCGACGAAGAGCTGCCAGGGCGGCACCCGCGAAGATCAGCGTGGCGGCGATCTCGAGGAACAGGAAGACCGGGTTCACCGACCCGATGATACGTGCCGGGGATTCGGTGCTCCCTCGGCCGTATGGACGTAGTCGGCGGCACGCAGAGCGAGGTCGATGGCCCGGGTGGGGCTCACCCCGGCCAGCGGAACCCGGAGCCAACTCGCGTCAGGACTGTCGCCATCATCCATGAACGCTCGGACCCCGGGAGTCGTCGCCCGCAGGTCGGTGCGCACCTCCGGCGGCCACTTGCCGACCAGGTCGCCGCCGTCGAAGAGGATGAACAGGCGGCCACGGTGATACAGCGCATCCAGGCCCCAGCTGCGACGCGGCTGGGCGCCGAACGTTTCGACCAGGAACTCCCGGACCTCTGCGGCCGCCGCCATGCCCACCACCTTACCCGAGCGCGAGTGGAGCGTAGAATCGGCGCCGATGACGACCCGGGTCGGCGCGCCCAGCGTGCCCATTTACCTGGCCGGCGAGTTCGTCGAGGCCGGCACGCCGCTCGAGATTCGCAACCCCGCCACGGGCGACCTGGTGGCCACGACCTGGCAGGCCGGCCCCGACGAGCTGGAGCGAGCCACCGCCGCGGCGGTGACCGCCTTCGACCGGACCCGCCGCCTGGCCAGCTTCGAGCGACGCGACGCCCTCCAGCACGTGGCGGACTCCATCACCCGGGACGCGGACGATCTGGCGGAGCTGCTGACCCGGGAGTCGGGCAAGCCGATCCGCGACGCAAGGGGCGAGGTGGCTCGCGGGGCCCTGACTTTCCGAACCGCGGCCGAGGAGGCGTTGCGCATCAACGGGGAGTGGGTGCCCCTGGACTGGACCGCGGCCAACCGGGGCCGGAGCGGGATCGTGCGGCGCTACCCGATCGGTCCGGTGGCCGGCATCAGCCCGTTCAACTTCCCGCTGAACCTGGCGGCCCACAAGGTGGCTCCCGCCATCGCCGCGGGGTGCTCCATCGTCCTCAAGCCTCCCAGCAAGGACCCGCTGGTCATGCTCCGGGTGGCCGAGTACCTGCACCAGACCGATCTGCCGCCCGGGACGGTCAGCATCCTGCCCATGGACCGGCCCACCGGCGATCGGATGGTGGCTGATGACCGATTCAAGCTGCTCACCTTCACCGGCAGCCCCAGCGTGGGCTGGAAGATGAAGACCGATGCCGGCCAGAAGAAAGTGGTCCTGGAGCTGGGCGGCAACGCGGGCGTCATCGTGGACGAGACCGCCGACCTCGACTGGGCGGTGGCGCGGCTGGTGTTCGGTGCCTTCGCCTACGCCGGGCAGGTGTGCATCAGCGTCCAGCGCATCTACGTCGTGGAGTCGATCTACCCCGAGTTCGAGCGCCGGTTCGTGGACAAGGTCCGCCAGGTGAAGATGGGCGACCCCCTGGATCCCGCCTCCGACCTGGGTCCGATGGTCAACGCCGGGGCGGTGGCGCGAACCGACGAGTGGGTGCGCGAAGCCCTGGACGACGGGGCCCGCGCGCTCACCGGGGCCCGGGCCGATGGGCTCTTCTACGAGCCCACCGTGCTGGTCGACGTCCCGCGCGACGCGCGCGTCTGCGGCGAGGAGGTCTTCGCCCCGGTCGTCAACCTCTTCCCGGTTCCGGACTTCGCCGCGGCCATGCGTGAGCTCAATGACAGCCGCTTCGGCCTCCAGTGCGGGCTGTTCACCGGGTCGCTGGAGCGGACGCTGGCCGCTCACGACGAGCTGGAGGTTGGCGGCATCATCGTCAACGACGTCCCGACCTGGCGCACCGACCCGATGCCCTACGGCGGAGTCAAGGACTCCGGCCTCGGCCGCGAAGGGCTTCGGTGGTCGATCGACGACATGACCGAGCCGCGGCTGCTGGCCTTCGCGCGACCCCTCTGAGTGTGACCCAGGTCTGAGTGACCCAGGCAGCAACTCGCTTCGTTCGCATCCTGCCCGCGGCCGATCTGCGTGATGGCGACCTGATCCCGGTCGCCATCGACGGCCGGCCGGTGGTCCTTGTCCGCCACGAGGGGGAGTTCTTTGCGGTCCAGAACAACTGCACGCACAAGGACTACCCGCTCTCCGAGGCCGGATTCGATCCCCGCGACGGCGTCCTGGTGTGCGCCTGGCACGGGGGCTGCTTTGACGTGCGGACCGGCGCGGCCGTCGTCCTGCCCGCCGTGGAGCCGGTCGAGACGTTTCCGACCCGCGTGGCCGATGGTTGGGTCGAGATCGGTCTGACCGGCAGCCTGACGACCTCTTGACGAGGCACCGATGAGCATCGAGGCCCTCCCGTTCGTGAACTGGATCTTCTGGGCGGCGCTCGCCGGCGGCACGCTCCTGGCGGTGGGCGTCACCGAATGGTTGGGTGGGACGACGCGCGGGTACCGGCTCTTCATGGCCGCCGGGATCCTGGTCGGGGCGCTGATCTGGCTCGCGTCGGAAATGGGGCTGGCGCCGGTGGCGGCCACGGACGCGACGGCGGGCCTGCGCCGGAACCTGGTGTGGGCCTTCACGGCGCTGGCCGCCGGCTATTTGGCCGCGTCGATAGCTCGTTGGCCGCGCGCCGCCGCCCTGGCGGTAGGCGGTGGACTGGTCGGGATCGGTGCGCTCGTGACCCTGGCCGCGGCCGGGGGGACCGACCAACCCCCGCTCTTTGCCGCCGGCCTGGCGACCGCCGCGGTGGCGCTGGGGTCGGTCAACGCCGCCATGCTGCTGGGGCACTGGTACCTCGTCACCCCGAAGCTGTCTCCGGCTCCACTGCAGCGCCTGATCTGGGTGGTCATCGGCGCCCTCGTCGTTCAGGGCCTGCTGGCGGCCGTCGCCGTGGCCATCTCGTCCGGGGAGCTGTTGTCAGGAAATCTCGCCTGGCTGACCGCGCTGCGCTTCGGGGTGGGCATCGCGCTCCCCATCGTGATCGCGGTGCTGGCCCTGCTCGCTTCGCGCGCGACCTCACTGCAGGCGACCACCGGCCTGTTGTACATCGGTCTGGCCATGGTCATGGCCGGCACCATCGGCGCCGCCTCGCTCAGCTACCTGAGCGGGAGCCCGGTCTAGACCGATGCGCATCCGAACCCGATGCTTCGCCACCCTCCGCGAGCTGAGCGCGGCCCGAAGCGACCTGGACCTGCCCGACGGCGCATCGGTGGCCGATGCCTGGGATGCCCTGGCTGCCCGGCACGTTGGTCTGGTGCCCCATCGGCCGTTCACCCAGCCGGCCCGCAATGGGAGCGCGGTGAGCTGGGACGAGCGATTGGTGGAGGGGGACGAGGTCGCGTTCCTCCCTCCGGTCTCAGGCGGCTCGGAGCACCTGGTTGGCCTGACCGCTGGCCCGATCGACGTCGAGGCCCTGGAGCGCATCGCCGGCGCGTCGCACGGCGCGGTGGTCACGTTCGTGGGCCGTGCTCGCAATCGGTCGGACGACGGGCGCGAGGTGGTTGAGCTCGAATACGAGGCCTACCCCGAGATGGCGGAGGCCACCCTGCGGGCCGTGGTGGACGAGGTGGCCGAGCGCTGGCCGGGTTCCGCGGTCGCGGTCGTCCATCGCACCGGTGTGGTGCCCATCGGCCAGGCAGCGGTGGTCATCGTCACCGCCACGCCACATCGGGCCGATGCGTACGACGCGAATCGGTATGTCATCGAGGCCATCAAGGAGCGGCTGCCGATCTGGAAGCTGGAGCGCTTCCCGGACGGCACCCAGTGGAAGCGGCCCGGAGCCTAGGATCGGGGCGTGGACAGCGAGTATCGCGAGCCGACCTGGCGGGGCGTGCTGCTGACCCTGGCCGCCACCATCCTGGTCATCGCCGGCCTGGTGTTCCTGACGTCGTGGCTGCTCCAGGAGAACTGCGCCCCCGTCGCCGCCCAGGTCTCCTGCGCGGATGGGACGCCGGTCCCGGAGCCGGGGACGGAATAGCCTCCAGGAAGCGGCGGGCCTGGGCTGGGGAGCGGAGGCGGACGAATCGTACGTCCGGGTATGCCTGGAACAGGCGCGGGTAGTCTCGCCGGCGGCGCCAGTACGTGGTCAGCGCCCAGAGGATGATCGACTCGCGGCTGAGCGCCATCCGGAGGTTCTCCCGGTTGCCGCTCCACAGCACTTCCCCGCGCAGGCCGCGGCGCAGGGTGCGGACGATGACGCGCCACATGACGAGCGGGAAAGACAGGTCGAGCCAGACCACGGTGTCGGCCCGCGCCCAGACCAGGTCCCGGGTCGCGCTGTAGTTGCCGTCGACGACCCACTCGTCGGCCGCCACCGCCTTTGTCACGCGCTCGCGGAGCACATCCGGTGGCGCCGAAACCCAGTTGGCCTCCCAGGACAGGGCGTCCAGCTCGACGTGGGGCACGCCCAGCCGGCGAGCCAGCTCGCGTCCGAACGTCGTCTTTCCTGAGCCGCTGGTTCCCACCACGTTCACGCGACGCACGACGGCTGAGCATACCTACCCGGCGGTGGCGCGAAATTGACCTCGCAGGGCACAATGCCCGCCGATGCCTGACGCACGTGGCGATGTCCTGTGCCCGACCTGCGGGCAATGGACGCCCCCGGCTCCGTTCTGTACTGAGTGCGGAGCGGCACTGCAGGGCGACTTCCGTGATGCGGTCGGCGGTCAGGGCTCGGACGTGTTCCGTCGGGGCCGAGAGGTCGATCAGCCGGGATCGCCGTGGTCCACCCAGGGCGAGCGCTTCGAGCCGGAGCCCGAGGACGAGGCGGCCCGGGCCGCGGCGGCCGCACGTCCCGCCGGTGCCGCGCCGGTGGACCACCTCGTTGAGCGAGAGCCCGAGCCTCCGCCTCCAGCTCCGACGCCGCCATGGCCAACTGAGCCCGGCATGGCAGCCACCACGCCGCCCACCGGGGAACCGTCGCCCGGTGCAGCTGCCGGTGCGGCTGCCGCGGGTGCGGCTGCATCCGGAGCCGCTGCATCCGGAGCCGCTGCTGCTGGAGCCGCTGCTGCTGGAGCCGCCGGGGACAGTGCCGCTGCCCCCAGCGCGGCGGGAACAGGTGGAAGGCGGGCTCGTGCGACCGCGCCGGCCCCTCCTGTCGGTAAGCCGGCGGCTCAGCCGCCACCACCCGTCATGGCGCCGCCGCCGACCTCCCCGCCACCTGCACCGCGCACGTACGCGGGGTCCGATTCCGACGGCGGCGTGTCCGGGCTCGTCTTCGTCCTGTTCCTGGGTCTCGGGATCCTGGCGCTGCTCGGCGGAGCCATCTTGGGCGGGGTCTTCGACGGTGGTCCGACCGCGGAGGGCTCCCCATCGCCAACGGCCACCGTCGAGGAGAGCGAGGAGCCCACGCCAGAGCCCACTACCGCCGCGCCAACGCCGAGCCCTGCGGTCGCGCCGACCGCCCCACCAGCCAGCGCTCCGCCGGGAGAGTTCCCCGACGGCTTCATCGCACGCGCCGAGACCTGCGATGAGCAGCCCAGCGGTTCGACCTGTGACAACAGCGGTGCCGTCAACGACGGCGAGCTATGGGTCCTGGTCAGCTTCCGCCATGCCAAGCCGACCGACGTCATCGGCGTTTCCATCATCGACGCCGCCGGAGACGTCGATGGTGAGTCCAGCCTGGAGCTGAACTTCTGCGGGGACAACACCGACTGCGCGGGCTATACCTTCTTCGGGTTCAACAGCCTCGCGCCCGGCGGCTACACCGTGCGGGTCACACGGAACGGGACTTTCGCCGCGACGACGAGCTTCACCGTCGAGTAGAGACGGTCAGCGCTCCGTTGGCCTGGCTGCTTCCCGGGCGTCCCGGCGTCGCGCGGCAAGGGCACTGAGCGCCTCCATCACGCAGCGGTGGGCCGCGGCCGAGGTCACCTCGGCCACATCGTAGACCGGCGACACCTCCACCACGTCCATCCCCACCAGCGTCACCGCGCCAGCGACCTGGCGCACCGCGCGAAGGAGCTCGCGCGTCAGCAGGCCGCCCGGCTCTGGCGTCCCGGTCCCGGGCGCCATGCCCGGGTCGAGGACGTCGATGTCGACCGACAGGTAGACCACGTCGGGGCCTTCGAGCGCCTCACCGATGGCGTCCGCCACCACAGCCTCGGCTCCGCGTGACTCGATTTCGGTCATCAGGTGCCAGCGCATGCCCTGATCGCGCATCCAGGCCATCGTCTCGGCCGTCGGCCAATAGCCGCGCAGGCCGACCTGGACGAAGTTCCGACCCGCGACGGCGCCGGACTCGATGAGGCGCCGCATGGGCGTACCGTGGGACAGGAGGTTGCCCCAGGTGCTGTTCCCCGTGTCGGCGTGGGCATCGAAGTGGACGATCCCCAGCCGACGGGGCGCAACCGCCTCGGCTACCGCGCTGGCCGAGGGAAAGGTGATCGAGTGATCCCCGCCCAGCACGATCGGGATCGCACCGGTGCGCGCCACCTCGAGCACCTTGGCCCGAATCACCGTGTGGCCACGTTCCAGGAGGCCGGGCACCACCGGCGCATCGCCGGCGTCCACCACGTCGAGCCAATCGAACGGGTTGACGCCGAGCTGGAGCGAGTGGAGCTCGCCGTGGTGGTAGGACGCGGCCCGGATGGCACGTGGCCCGAAGCGAGCGCCGGGCCGGTGGCTGACGCCATCGTCCAGGGGAGCGCCCACGATCGCCGCATCGGGGCGGCGCGCGAGCAGCGCCGCGCCATCGGTCAGCAGCGGAAGCTTCTGAAAGGTGGTGCTGCCGACATAGGAGGGAAGCTCGAAATCGGCGTATTCGTCGAGCAGGTCCGCACCCTTCGAGGAATCGGTCATGGCAGGTCGCCGGGCTCCGGGGGCGCCGTCGCGGTGCGGAGCTGGCCCGCCGGGCGG
This sequence comes from Candidatus Limnocylindria bacterium, assembly GCA_044866355.1. GTDB lineage: Bacteria > Chloroflexota > Limnocylindria > QHBO01 > QHBO01 > DASTEQ01. The sequence continues at coordinate 13,699 of JBIOTW010000076.1, forward strand.
GCCCGATCCTAACAGAGGGGCGTACCATCCGGCGATGGTGGAGGCTGGGCGCCGATACTCGATCGAAGAGGCCAACGCCATCCTGCCCCAGGTGCGCGCCGTCCTGCTCCAGCTCGCTGTGGAGAAGGGGCGCCTGGAGAAGGCGGTCGCAGCGCTTGCCGCCCACGGCGACGAGAGCGCGGGCAACGGGAACGTGGTCCACGCCGACGCAATGGCCCGATCCGAAGCCGAGATGTCGGAGATCGGCGGCGGGATGCGCGCCCTGGTCGAACACCTGGAGTCGCTCGGGGTCGAGCTCCGGGACCTGGAGCAGGGTCTGGTGGACCTGCCTGGCGAGCGCGACGGGCGGCCGGTGTGGCTCTGCTGGCGATTGGCGGAGGCCGAGGTCGGGTTCTGGCACGCGCTGGATGAGGGCTTCACCAGACGTCAGCCGTGGTGAGCGCGAGGCCGATCCGTTTCGTGGTGATCGGCGACGCAACCCTGGACATCAACGTCCGCGGGTCTCAGTCGCCCCTGCGGGGCTCGGATCGCGCCGCTCGCATCACGCTTGGCGCTGGCGGTCAGGGCGCGAACATGTCCGTTCGACTGGCGCGCCGCGGCGCGCCAGTGACTCTCATCGCCGCCATGGCCGATGACGTCGCCGGGGAGCAGCTCACACGATCCCTGGCCGCTGAGCATGTGGCGGTGGTTGCGCTGCCAGCGGCCCGGACCGGTACCGTCGTCTCACTGGTGGACCCCGCTGGCGAGCGGGCCATGCTGAGCGATCGAGTGTCACTGGATTCCGCCGGCCTGAGCTCGCCGTCCGTCCGGTCCGCGGTTGACAAAACCGATTGGATCCACGTGTCCGGCTACCCGCTGGCCGATGCGGCGAGCGGCGAGGCGCTCGCCGGGCTGGTGGGCTTGCGACGCACCGGACAGGGCTGCAGCGTGGGCGGTGGATCATTCGTTGCGGGCAACGAGATGGCAGCTCGGTTGCGAACGATTCGGCCAGAGCTCGTCCTCTTTGATCGGGCGGAGGCGTCGGTTCTGATGGGCAGGCAGTCCGCGGGCGGGTCCGGCAGCCAGTCCCAGACGGGGCCTGTCGAAGATCTGGCCGCCGCACTGGCATCAGCGATCGGCTGCACGGCAGTGGTGACCGACGGTGCCGCCGGCGCGGCTGGGGCCACGGCCGCCGGAACGGTAGCTGTCCCCGGCGCGTCCGGATCGGCGGTCGACGCTACCGGCGCCGGCGATGCCTTTGGAGCCGTAATCCTCCTCGCCCTGGCCGATGGGCCGTGGCCGCCGCCACTCCCCGCGCTCCGAGAGGCCGTGGAGCAGGCGAGCCGTCTCGGCGCTGAAGTCGCCGGCGTGGTGGGGGCGCAGGCCCACGTTCCCTCGGAGGCGTGACCATGGCCCCGGATTGGCTGGCCATGAAATGGTTGGCACCGAGCGACGAAGTACGCGAGGCGATCGGTGCCGGACGACCGGTGGTTGCCCTCGAGTCGTCACTCATCGCCCAGGGGCTGCCCGTGCCGGACAACCTGGCGACCGCCCTCGCGGCCGAGGCCGCGGTGCGGGCACGCGGCGCCGTCCCCGCCACCACCGCGATCGTGGATGGGAGGGTCGTGGTCGGGGCAGATCGGAGCGTCCTGGAGCGTCTCGCCGACCCCGCCACTCGTCCGGCCAAGGCCGCGTCGCGGGACCTGGGACCCCTGCTCGCGTCTCGTGGCCTGGCCTCCACCACCGTGAGCGCGACCGTGCGCGTGGGCCACGCCGCGGGGATCGCGCTGATGGCCACTGGCGGCATCGGAGGCGTTCATCGTGGGCATCGGAGCAGCTTCGACGTCAGCCCCGACATCGACGAGCTGGCGGCCACTCCCCTGGCAGTCGTCTGCAGCGGAGCCAAGGCCATCCTCGACCTGCCGGCCACGCTCGAGCTGCTCGAGACCCGTCGCGTCGCGGTGATCGGGCTGCGGACGTCGGAGCTGCCGGCCTTCTACAGCCCCCGCAGTGGCCTGCCTCTCCCGCACCGCGTGGATTCGGCAGAGGAGGCTGCCGCGGCATTCGCCGCGCATCGGTCCGTCCCCGGCTCCGGCGGTCTGCTCCTGGTGCAGGCGCCCCCATCTGACGTCGCGATCCCCGCCGACGAGGTCGAGACCTGGATTGGCGAGGCGCTGAGAGCGGCCGACCAGGATGGGGTGCGGGGCGCGGCGGTGACCCCGTACGTGCTGAGCCGCGTGGTGGAGGCCTCGGGCGGGCGCGCACTGCGCGCCAACATCGGTCTGATCATCGCCAATGCGGGCGCAGCCGCCGAGGTGGCGGTGGCATTGAGCGCGCTATCCTAGGCCCGCCCATCGACTCCGGAGGCAACCCATGCGTATCTACGAGGGGAGCCCGCGCCAGGACTGGGAGGAGGTCCTGCGCAGCATCGGCGGCTGGGCCGACCACGAGGGCCTCAAGGAGCTGCTCTTCCTGGAGCTCGACGGCGGGTTTCTGGTCCAGGGCATCGCGAGCTCCATGGGTGGCCAGTGGTCCGAGACCGGGACGTTCTCCAAGCAGACCCATGAGCTGACCGATGACCAGGTCGGCGAGCTGATCAACGCCGGGGAGGAGCTGCGCGGCAGCGGGGCGGCCGACCATCCCGAGATCGGGGTCGCGAACTTCTATGAGCAGGCGTTGCGCATCATCGGGAAGTGGCTCGACGGCGTGAAGCCGCGCGACGTCTTCTTCTTCGAGCAGGGCGGGTCGTTCGTGGTGCGCACGTTCGTGGTCGCCGCCCACGGCCATGTCGGCCACGAACTGTCCGAATTCACCCGAGACGAAATCGTGGGTATGATCGAGTCCGCACCGCTCGACCGTGGCCGCGACACCGCGCCGCCCTCGTCAGCGGCGGACGCTCCAGCGGCCGATGCGCCAGCCGCGGCGAGTGGAACGGAGACTGAGACATGAAGCTGATCAAAGGCCTCGCGATCGCCGTCGGCGCCATCCTGGCGGCTCTGGTGATCGTCCCGCTGACCGTCCTGGCCGGCCTGTTCGTGTGGCTCAAGCTGACCGAAGAGGTCGACGATGAGCCCTGGGAGATCGACGACGCGATCTAGACCGGCCTAGCCGGCGACTGATCTAACCGGCCGGGCCGCTTCCCAGCGCCCAGGCGATCGTCCACAGGACGGCCGCGCCCAGGATTCCCTGCCACAGGCGGCGTGCGTCGGACGCTCCCCGCAGGATGGCGATCAGGCCGAGCACGCCCAGGACCACGGTCGCCGGCTCCAGCCGGTTCGCCTGCCAGAAGCTGATCGCGACCCCAACGGCCGCCCCCACCGCCAGCCCGACGGCGAGCCGATGCGCGCTGCGCCGTCCCAGCACCTGGGCAAGGCATCGTGATCCGAGGGCCGCATCTGCCTCGAAGTCGCGAAGCGTGTTCGCGAGATGGGCGGCGGCGGCGAACGGGGCGACCACGATGACGGCCGGGGCCACGCGCTCCAGCGGAATGCCGAGGCTGGCCGCGAGCCACAACGGCAGCAGGCCGAAGCTCACCAGGTACGGCACCACCGACAGCGGGGTTCGCGACAGCCACAGGTTGTAGGCCAGGGCCGAAGCGCTCGCCGCCAGGCCCAGGATCAGGGGCAATCCGCCCAGCCGGCCGGCGGTGGCGAGCTGGAGCGCGAGGCCTCCCGCCGCGATCCACAGCGCCGCGCTCGCGGACAGGTCACCGGCCGGCAGCGGCTTCTCGGGACGCAGGATGGAGTCGCGACTCTGATCGGTCAGGTCGTTGGTGGCCCCGGTGAAGACTTGCGATCCGGCCACGCTGGCGGTGATCAGGCCGATGGTCGCGAAATCGACGCGTCCGCCCTCGGCGGCCAGGATCGTGGCCAGGGCCGCGGACAGGGCGGTCACTGCCGCGGTCGGTGCGGGGTGGACCAGGCGGACGGCGGCCCAGGCACGGCGCAGCACGAATTCATGCTACGCGGGCGGGCCGGTGTGCATCGGTCCGGGCAGATGCGCTACCATCGGGACCCGGGTAGGTGAAGGTCGATCCCATCCCGCGCGCGGCTCGCGCGCTCCGGCAGCTCTCGCTACAGGCCCGTTATCCAGCCATGGCGAAGTACATCTTTGTGACCGGCGGGGTCACCAGCTCGCTCGGCAAGGGGATCACGGCCGCATCCATCGGGCGCCTCCTCAAGGCGCGCGGCATCCCGGTCTCCATCCTCAAGCTCGATCCGTACATCAACATCGACCCCGGCACCATGTCGCCGTACCAGCACGGCGAGGTCTTCGTGACCGATGACGGGGCCGAGACCGATCTTGACCTCGGTCACTACGAGCGGTTCATCGACGAGAACCTGTCCCAGGCCAGCAACGTCACCACCGGACGCGTCTACCAGGCGGTCATCGCCAAGGAGCGCCGCGGGGACTACCTCGGCGGAACGGTCCAGGTCATCCCCCACATCACCAACGAGATCAAGGAACGGATCGCGCGAGTGGGCCGCGACGGGACCGGCGGCGTGCCCAGCAGCGGGATCTCCTCCCACGGCGTGGTCGTGGTCGAGGTCGGCGGCACGGTCGGCGACATCGAGTCACTGCCCTTCCTGGAGGCCATCCGCCAGATGCGCAAGGACGTGGGGCGGCGCAACGTCCTGTACGTCCATGTCACCTGGCTGCCGCAGATCGGCGCCACGGGCGAGGTGAAGACCAAGCCCACCCAGCATTCGGTCAAGGAGCTGCGAGGCATCGGTATCCAGCCCGATGTCATCGTCCTGCGCAGCGACGAGCCCATCGAGGAGGACATCCTCGACAAGGTCAGCCTGTTCACCGATGTCGACGTCCATGCCGTCATTCCGCTTCGGACCGCGCGCAGCATCTACGAGGTCCCGCTGATCCTCGAACGGGCCGGGCTCGGCAAGCTCATCACCCACGAGCTCGAGCTGCCCGCCACCGAGCCGGATCTGTCCGACTGGCAGGAGCTGGTGGCCCGCATCCGCGCCCCGCGGCCCGAGGTCGAGGTCGCGATCGTGGGCAAGTACACCGAGCTGCCCGACGCGTACATCAGCGTCAGCGAGGCACTCAAGCATGCCGCGCTGCATCACCGGGTCGACGTCAAGGTGCGGTGGATCGGCGCCGAGCACTTCGAGCGCGTCGAGCCCCAGGACGTGGCCCGCGAGCTGGAGGGCGTGGCCGGCGTGCTCGTGCCCGGAGGGTTCGGATATCGCGGGGTGGAAGGCATGATCCGTGCCATCCGCTGGGCCCGCGAGCAGCAGGTGCCGTTCCTGGGCCTGTGCCTGGGCCTCCAGTGTGCCGTCATCGAGTTCGCGCGGATGGCGCTCCGCACCGACGACGCGAACAGCAGCGAGTTCAACGTCTTCACCGAGCACCCGGTTATCGACCTCATGCCCGACCAGGCCGATGTGACCGAGAAGGGCGGCACCATGCGTCTGGGCCTGTACCCGGCCCGCCTCGACGACGAGACCCTCACCCGCGCCGCCTATGGCGCCGAGGTGGTATACGAGCGGCATCGACACCGATTCGAGGTCAACAACGCGTACCGCGAGCGCCTGGGCGAGGCGGGCATGCGCTGGAGTGGGGTGAGCCCGGACGATCGGCTGGTGGAGTTCATCGAGCTCCGCGACCACCCCTGGTTCGTGGCCACCCAGGCCCATCCGGAGCTCAAGAGCCGGCCCAACCGGCCGCATCCGCTGTTCCGCGACTTCGTTGGCGCGGCCGCGGCCCGGCTGGGTTTGCCGACTGCCACCGCCGAGGTTGGGGTGGAGGCGCGCGAGCCGGTCAAGCCCAAGCGAAGCCCGCGCAGGGCCCCGGCCGCCGCGGGCACCCAGACCGGCGAGACCTGACCCGATCGGTGACCCGCGCGGCTCCCCGGCGCGGCCCGACCCGGCGCCGGACGGCGGGTCCCTTCGACCAGGCGGCCTACGAGGCCGAGCTCGAGGTGTTCTCGGCCGAGCAGGGCGAGGCGCAGTACGCGAACCTCGCCGGGTTCCGCGTTGAGCTCGACCTGGCGCCGGTCTACCGACGGCACGCCGGACTGTTCTCGAAGGCCGCCATCGACGGGCTGCGTACGGCGGCTGCGGGGCGAGATGCAGCCGCTCGCCGCGCGGCCCGACTGCTCGGGTTCGCGGTGCAGGGGCGCCTGGAGCACGCCGTCGCCGACATCACCGACCGGATTGCGAAGGCCGAGTCCACCGCCGTGGTCATCTGGCGCGGCGAGCGGATCGGCTATCGCCAGGTCTCGATCCGAGTCGCGGACATCACCGACCGCGAAGAACGCAACGCGCTCGACGAGCGCTACCGGATGGCGGTGGAGGCCATCAACCCCCTCCGCGAGGAGCGCTGGGAACGGCTCCATGCCCAGGCGCGAACCCTGGGCGCGGAGGACTACGTCGCCCTGACCCGCGAAGCCGCGGGCTTCGATCCCGAGGCCGTGGCCGGCGGGGTCGCCACCTTCCTGACCGATACCGAAACGTTGTACTACGCCGCCCTGCGCCGCTACCTGGCCCTCATCGAGATCGAGGGCGGTGACGCGAGCGTCGCCGATCTGGCACACCTGCTGCGCGGTCGCGGCTGGGACATGTACTTCGACTCCACGCGCTTGATGCCCGTCCTGGGCGAAACGCTGTCCGGACTGGGCATCGACCTCGCCAACCAGCCCGGGATCACGTTGGACCTCGATCCGCGGCCGGCCAAGTCGCCCCGCGCGTTCTGCGTCTCCATCCGCGTGCCGGGTGACGTGCGGCTCGTGGTCCAGCCCCGCGGCGGGCATGAGGACTACGGTGGCGCGCTGCACGAGATGGGCCACCTCCAGCATTTCTCCCACATTGGCGCCAGGCTGGAGCCGGCCGACCGGCTGGTGGGGGATGAGAGCGTGACCGAAGGCTGGGCCTTCGTGTTCCAGTACCTGCTCGCCGAGCCGGACTGGCTGACCGATGAGCTGCGCATGCCACGCGACGCGGTCGCCGGATGGCTCGACTTCAGCGCGTTCCGCAAGCTCTACTTCCTGCGCCGATACGCGGCCAAGCTCCTGTACGAGCTGCGTCTGCACCGCGGCGGGGCGTGGGCCGTGCATCGCGCCGAGTACGCCGGCCTGCTGGGCCTGCTGACCGGCGTCATCACCCCCGAGGAACGCTACCTGGCCGACGTGGACGACGGTCTGTACGCCGCCAAGTACCTCCGGGCCTGGCAGCTGGAAGCCAGCCTGTCCACGACCCTGCGCGATCGGTTCGGGCCCACCTGGTGGCGGTCGATGGACGCCGGTGACCTCCTCCGGTCGCTGTGGCGCGACGGACTAGGACCATCGGCCGAGAACGTGGTTGCCTCGCTCGGGTATGATCATCTGGATTGGCGGCCGGTCCAGCGCCAGATCCGCGCGCAGTTGATCGGCCAGATGAGTGGCTACGGCGGGCCGAACATCACGACCCGAGCCGGAAGCCGCAAGGTCTGATCGGACGCCGACCTTCACCACACCCGGAGCCCCGCATCGGTCGATCGGACCGCCTTGCGCCCCGGCACCCCCTGACGGAGACACCTGTTCCCCATGAATGACGAACCTCGCCAGCCTCGGCGCGGACGGCCGCGCCGTCGACCCGACGGCGGCGGACCGCGCCGCCACGGAGCACCGCGCGGGAACTTCCAACGACGCCGCGACTTCGGCCCCGGCTATGCATCGGTCTATGCCGGTGGCTATCCCCAGACTGCCGACGAGGAGCCGGCCCTGACCCTGGGTGAGCTGCAGGAGAAGTCGATCGACGAGCTCCGCGATCTGGCCACCGAGTACGGGATCGAGGCCGACGGGCTCGAGCACTCGGACCTGGTGCTGAAGCTCCTCGACGCGGTCCCGCTGGCCCAGGCCAGCCGCCGCGAGGAGGTCGTGCCGGGCGAGGTGTCCGGCATCCTCGAGATCGTGGACGAGGGCTTTGCCTTCCTCCGCCGCCATGGCGTGATGCCCTCGCCGGACGACATCTACGTCTCGTCCAGCATCGTCCGCCGCTTCGGCTTGCGGACCGGGGACCGGGTGGTCGGGCTCAGCCGCGCCCCGAAGGACCAGGAAAAGTACTGGGGCCTGGCCCGGGTCGACACGGTCAACGGCATCGACCCCGAGCTCGCTCGTCGCCGACCGAACTTCGACTCGCTGGTTCCGGTCTTCCCCGACGAGATGTTCAACCTGGAGACGGACCAGAAGAACCTCACCCAGCGCCTGATCAACCTGATCGCCCCCATCGGCAAGGGCCAGCGCGGCTTGATCCTGTCCCCGGCCAAGGCCGGCAAGACCACGGTCCTCAAGAACATCGCGCACGGCGTCACCGACAACCACCCCGACTCGCTGCTCATGGTCGCCCTCATCGGTGAGCGACCCGAAGAGGTCACCGACATGCAGCGCTCGGTGCAGGGCGAGATCTACGCCTCCACCTTCGACGAGCCTACCGAGAACCACACCCGGGTGGCGGAGATGACCCTCGAGATCGCCAAGCGCCAGGTGGAAACCGGGCGTGACGTGGTCATCCTGCTCGACTCGATCACCCGTCTGGCACGGGCCTACAACCTCGCCCTCCCGGCATCTGGCAAGACCCTGTCCGGAGGCGTGGACCCCGCCGCGCTGTACCCACCCAAGCGGTTCTTCGGCGCAGCCCGGAACATCGAGGGCGGCGGCAGCCTGACGGTCATCGCCACCTGTCTGGTGGACACCGGCTCGCGCATGGACGACGTCATCTACGAGGAGTTCAAGGGCACGGGCAACATGGAGCTGGTCCTCGACCGCAAGCTGAGCGAGAAGCGGATCTTCCCCGCCCTCGACGTGCTGCGGTCCGGCACCCGCCGCGAGGAGCTCCTGCTCGACGAGAACACCCTGAAGATGATCTGGACCATGCGTCGCATGCTGAGCGCGGTCGGCCCCAACGAAGGCATCGAGCTCCTCATGCAGCGCCTGGGCAAGACGAAGAATAATTCGGAGTTCCTGGTCTCCCTCTCGAAGAGCGTCGAGGCCTCCGAGGGCCGATGAGGCCGCTTAGCGGCCTCGAGGTGCCCCCACACCGGTCCAACCGTTCATCCGGAGCCCTCGCCGGGGCCCTGGCCCTGACCGTCGCGCTGGGGGCGTGCGGGCTCAGCCCGGAAAGCCCGTCTGCGCCGGTGTCATCGGCTGGCCCCACTGGCACGCCGGAGCCCAGCCTCGGCGTCGGCGACGTGATCCCGGCGCCTGGATCGGACAGCCGGATCTACGGTCCCAACCCCGGCGCCATCGTGGTCGCCATCGACCCTGGCCACGGCGGCTGCCTGGACTGGGGGGTCCCCAATCCGTACGACAACACGTTCGCCAACGCGGAGAAAACGCTGGTGCTGGCCATCTCGTTGGCCCTCCGCGACCAGCTCGAGGCGGAGGGTGTCACCGTCGTGATGACCCGCGACGCAGACGTGGCCCTCGCCGGCGACCTGTATCCCGATCTCGGATGCCACGGCGATCCATTCCGCGACGTGAACGGCGACGGGTACGCCGGATTCGGATCCCTGTATCCCGAGGGGACGCGCACCCGCGATGAGCTGTCGTCGCACATCGACCTCGTCAACCTGGCCCGCGCCGACGTCCTCATCAGCATCCACATCAATTCGTTGACCGAAGGCGGCGAGGTGATCGAGATTGCCGCCACCGAAACGTTCTGGACCGACGAGACGCCGTGGGGCGTTCCTGCATCGGAGCGCCTGGCGACCCTCGTCCAGGACCATGTCGTCACCGCCATGCGTGGGGTGGCCCCGTACGAGCGGCAGGACCGCGGGATCGACGCGGTGAATTTCTACATGATCGCCCCACCCACCTTGACCGGGAATCCCCGGGAGCCGCGCCGCGGCATCCTCATGCCCGGGGTGCTGGCCGAGGTGGGCTCGATGTCGCTGGAGGCGGAAGCGGAACTGCTGGCCACCCAGCCGGCGCAGGCGGCCATCGCCGACGCCGTGTTGGATGCCCTGGTCGCCTGGTTCGCCGATCGGCCGCTGGCGGTCCGCTTCGACCTGCTGGCACCCGGTGGCCGGGCCGGCGAGGTGCCGCCAGTCACGCCAGGGGACGGACCGATGTTCTGGCCGGCGGAGGTGGGGGATCCGGAACACGTAGCGATCCGTCTGACCAACACCGGTACCCAGGCGTGGCCCGCCGGCGCCGAGCTCGTCGCCGGGTGGACGCTCAGTGCCGAACCGTACCTGGCCCGGGCCCCGCGACTCACGCCGCTCGACGTGCAGGTCCCGGCCCTGGCGCCCGGCGAATCGGTCGACTTCGCCGTGTCCTTGCCGGCCCCGCCGGCCGGAAGGCGGACCGTGGCATGGATTACGTTGCGGATTGGCAACGACATCCTGTCCGACCTGGGGTCGCCGGCACTGCAGATTGCAACCAGTACGTAAGGAATGTTGACCCGCGTTTGACGCTCTTGCTAGGATCGGTCTGCACGACGCCATTCTCCTCGTGCCCTGCGGTCCGCCCGGATCGCCCTCTTGGCGTCGAGTTGTTCGTCGAGAACACGCGCAGGAGCCAGCGCTATTGGTTGACCCGCCCCGGCCGGTGCGCCGCCGGATCCGCGCGCTTCGTGCCCTCCTCTTCCGAGGCATCCTGCACTCCGTCGTGGTCGTCCTGGTGGTGGGCAGCGCCACGGTCGGAGCCCTGAGCGCTCAGGGCGTTCTCACCTTCGACGAGAGCTCCATCCGGGTCGTGACCCCGGCCCGCGGCGCGATATCCGAGCAGCTGGCGGCGGCCCAGGACGGCGTGACCCAGGACGGCGAGATCAACATCAACCTCCAGCCGCCGACGCCTGGGGACCCGATGGAGGGCACCCGCGTCGTTCCGACCCCGGCCCCGCCTCCGGTGACGGCCATCACCCTGCCGGCACCGCCTCCGGTGCGATCTGGTTCGGTCGGGATCTCCCTGCCGTGGTCGGGTCCCACCGGCTACGTCGAGGGTGATGGATCGCTCACCTGGCCGGTGCCGGGTGGCTACATCTCGCAGTACTTCTGGGGCGGGCACCAGGCGGTCGACATCGCGCACTCGTACGGTGGCGCGGTGCTTGCGGCCGACACCGGCACGGTGGTCTCGGCGGGTTGGATGAACAACGGGGGCGGGCTGGTCATCACCATCCAGCACGCCGATGGGCGCATGACCGGCTACAACCACCTCGGCTCGGTCCTGGTCAGCCCCGGACAGGGCGTCGTGCGCGGGGAGCAGATCGCAACCGTGGGATGCACCGGAATCTGCACCGGCCCCCACGTGCACTTCCTCGTGATCGTCAACGGCGTCCTCGTCAACCCGCTGCGCTACCTGTAGGCGAGGGGCAGGCCCCACGCTCGGTCGCTCCGTATGATCGGGGCACGATGTTCGCGGATCGCGTCCGCATCCAGGTGACCGCCGGCTCGGGAGGCGACGGCTCGCCGTCCATGCGCCGCGAGGCGCACGTTCCGCGCGGCGGCCCCGACGGTGGAGATGGCGGGAAGGGCGGCTCGGTCATCTTGGAAGCCCAGGCCGGCATGACCTCGCTCGGCGCGTACCGGCGCTCCCCGCACGCGAAGGCCTCCAGCGGCGGGCGAGGCGGTCGGCGCCGCGCGCACGGCCGGAACGGCGCGGATACGTTGCTTCCCGTGCCGCCCGGAACGATCGCCCGCCGCCACCCGGACGGCGAGATTCTGGGCGAGGTGCTCGCCGCTGGCGATCGGCTGGTGGTGGCGCGCGGCGGCCGCGGCGGTCGCGGCAACGTCCACTTCGTCACACCTACCCACCAGGCCCCGCGCCACTACGAGAAGGGCGATCCCGGCGAAGAAGGCTGGATCGAGCTCGAGCTGAAGCTCATCGCCGAGATCGGGCTGGTCGGAGCTCCCAACGCGGGGAAGTCGACGCTGCTGGCCGCCTTGACCGCGGCTCGGCCCGAGGTCGGGCCGTATCCGTTCACCACCACGACGCCCAACCTAGGGGTGCTTTTGGTGGACGCGGGGCCGGCCGGCGAGAGATCGGCGGTCATCGCGGACGTTCCGGGCCTGATCGAAGGCGCGCACCGCGGACAGGGCCTGGGCCACGAGTTCCTCCGCCACGTGGAGCGCTGCCGGGTCCTGCTCGGCGTGGTCAATGGCGCCGCCGACGATCCGGTGGGTGAGTGGCGCGCGGTCGAGGCCGAGATCCGTCTTCACGACCCAACCCTCCTCGAGCGGCCGCTCCGTCTGGCCGTGACCAAGCAGGACCTGCCGGAGGCCCGGGCGCGGTGGCGAGCGGTGCACTCGGCGCTGCGGAATCTCGGCCGCGAGCCGATCGCCGTCTCTGCCCACGACGGGACCGGCCTCGATGCGCTGCGGGTCGCCCTGGCGGATGCCCTCGCCGAGGCCGACCGCCACGCGGCCGAGATCGGGCCCGAGCCGGCTCGACGCCTGCACCGATTCGACGCCGCCGCGGAAGGCTGGGAAGTCGTGGCCGAGGCCGACGGGCTCCGAATCCGCGGAGCCGCCATCGAGCGCACGGCCTCGAGAACCGATTTTGCGAATGAGGAGTCCCGCGAGCGATTCCAGCGCCGCCTCGAGCGGATGGGCATCGACGCCGAGCTTCGGCGCCATGGAGCACGGAGCGGCACGATGGTCCGCATCGGTCCACTCGAGCTCGAGTGGGGAGACGAGGAATGACGGCGGGGCCGGTTGCTGCTCCCGCCAGCCCTGCGCCGGAGGCCGTCGGCCAGCCGGCCCCGACGAACGGGGCCGAGCGGATCGGCGTCCTGGGCGGCACCTTCGACCCGCCCCATATCGGTCACCTGTGGCTGGCGACCGTGGCGGCCGACGAGCTGGGGCTGAGCCGGGTGCTGCTGGTGCCCGCCGCCAACCCGCCGCACAAGCGCGCCCGGTCGATCAGTCACGCGGCTGACCGGGTGCTGATGACGCGACTCGCCATCGCGAACGACCCGCGCCTCGACGTCTCGCTGGTCGAGCTCGAGCGGGAAGGGCCTTCCTACACCGTGGACACGCTGGTCGAGCTGCAGCGGCGCCAACCCGACGTCAGCCTCGTCCTGGTCATGGCCGCCGACAGCCTTCGCCAGATCGACTCCTGGCGCGAGCCGGATCGGATCCTCCAGCTGGCCTCGTGGGCGGTCGGTCCGCGCGCGGGGACGCGCATGCCGTCGCGGGCGAACCTGACGCGGCGGTTCGGCGAGGCCGCTGCCCGGATTCACCTCCTGGGCCGCCCGGCGCTGGACGTCAGCGCCAGCGACATTCGGCGCCGCGTGGCGGCCGGCCGCGCCATCCGTTACCTTGTGCCGCGAGCCGTCGAGGATGTGATCCTCGAGCGGCGCCTTTACCAGTCATAGCCGAACCCGCATCTACGAGGATCGACCTGCAGCAGCCGACGCCGAATCTGACGCCGCTCCACCCGGAGCTCGACCCAGCCCAGCTGGCGCACCGAGTAGTGGAGATCGTGTCGGACCACAAGGCCAGCGACGTCGTCATGCTGCGCACCGGGGAGATCACCTCCCTGGCCGACTACTTCGTGATCGCCACCGGCCGCTCCGACCGCCAGGTCGCGGCCCTGTCCGGCGCCCTCAGCGAGGAGCTCCGGGCGCAGGGCGTCCGGCCCCTCGGGGTCGAAGGCCGCAGCGGCGCCCGATGGGTGCTCCTCGACTATGGGAGCGTGATCGTCCACCTGTTCACGCCCGATGAGCGCGAGCGCTACGGCCTCGAGAAGCTGTGGAGCGCCGCACCGGCCGTCGTCCGCCTGGTCTGACCTCGTAGCCATAGCCGCGGGCGGCGGCGGCGCGGGTTGAGGCCGCGTAGGCGGTCGCGGCAGAGGTACGCCCCAGGTCCCATCTCCCGGTGCTGCCACGCACCGGGCGCGCGGCTCGAATCCCCAACCTCCTGAACAGCCCGGGTACTGGCTCGGGGTACTGGGGTCCTATTGAGGTGGTGCTGAGGCGCCCCCATTCTCGGCGCCATGAGCACGACTCGGAAGCGCGACGCCGCCGCCGTGGAGACCTGCCGCTACTGCGGTGGCAGCCTCCTGACATCGGTGTTCGACACGTCATTCCGCGACGAAAGCATCGAGGAGCGACTGTTCTTTGCGCTTCCCGGCGCCCTGTGCCTCCCCTGCAAGCAGCTGTACATCGACCACCAGCTGATTGGGATCCTGGGCCTCTCGAACGCGCGATGCACCTTCGCGATCGAGAGCGACCGCGTACTCCGCGCCGGCGCCGCCTAGCCTCTCCTCGAGCCCGACACTGCGCCAACCGGCTGGCCGCGTCCAGCACGGGCCGCTCCGAGGACGTACTCCCCCAGCCATGCCGTGATGGCGGCCTCTGGTTCGGCGGCATTGCTCTTGATCGCCAGATCGGCCTCGAACAGCCCGCGCAGCATGCCTTCCAGCTCCGCTCCGCTGTAGCGACGCGCCGCGGTCGCCACTCGCTCGGCGCCTGAAGGGTTCCCCGGTCGCAGCCGCTTGGTGATATCGGCTGGGCTCGCGCCCCGGGTGAGCAGGTCGTGAGCGACGGTGAGGTCCACCAGCCGACCTTCCAGGGCGGCCATGATCCGGAGCACGGGCTCCCCCTCGTCCAGCGCCCGGCGCAGGGCCTCGGCAGCGCGAGCGGCGTCGCGCCGCTCGACCGCGTTGGCCACGGCATTGACCGATGACGGCCGCGTGTCGGACACCAGTGCCTCGACGTCGGACACCTCGATCTGACCGCCGTCGGCGGCCAGGGCCAGCTTGCGGAGCTCACCATCGGCCACCCTCGTCTGCTCGCTGCGCTCGACGTCGTTCTCCCAGACGCCCCCGATCCGCTCGGCGAGGGCGGCCGCGGCCGCCGGGCGGATGGCGATGCCCAGATCCGTCGCATGTCGAGTGACCCAGCCGCGCAGCTCGTCGCGTCGTGGGGCCAGGCACGGCTCCACGTGGCCGCCGACGGACCGAACCGCCGATTCGAGTCGCTTGAGGAGGGCCGGCGGGCGACCCACGTCTCGAGATGGACGCAGCTCGGCCAGGGCCAGGGCCGCTCCGTCGGGGAGCTGCTCGACGAGGGCGATCAGCCGGTCCGCAGCGCTCCCAGAGGTCCCCGCCGCGCGCAATGGCTGCCGGAGCACGACGCAATGCGCTCCGAACAACCCGACGCTGGCCGCTTCCAGCGCGGCCCGTTCGAGAATCGCCTCGTCCGGGGAGCGGTCCGGGGCGAGCAGCACGCGGTCCGAGGCGCCGACCCGGTCGACGAACGACGCCACAGCCTGGTCGATCAGGTACCCGTCGTCGCCATGGGCCAGCAGCACCAAGCCGCTCATCGGTCAGCGTCCGCCCAGGCGCCCCGCAACCGGTCCTCGAGCGCGCCGCGGGTCAGCCCGGCGGCGTCCGCGAGCCTGGCCTCCAGGGTTTCGGCCGGCTCCTGCGCGGCGAGGATCTGCTCGGCATGATCCGGGTAGCGGGTCGCGAGGTCAGTCAGCCGTTCGCCGATGTCGACGAACCGCTGCCCAACGCGGCGATCGGCCACCGACACGCAGATCGAGGCCCAGTCGCGCGGGTATCGGTCACAGTCGAAGAGGCAGTAGAGCGGGTGGGAGGCGACCGGCTCGGCGAGCTCCGGGTAGCCAAGCGCCGTGAGGTGCTCGGCCCCCGCCAGCCCATGTCGGCCGTCGTCCTTTGTCGCGACCTTGTCGATGTCGTGGAGGCGGCCGGCAGCCTCGACGAGGAGGGGGTCGACCTCGATCCCGTTGTCGACCAGGGCCCGCGCCGCCTCGGCCGCCACCCGCGCGACGCCCTCGGAGTGGACGACCAGCCAGTGGGGTGGGTCGTCCCGGGCCAGCAGCCGGCGAGTGGTTGGGCGATCGGGCAGGGCCATGGTCGGATGCTACCCGTCCGGTCCGCCACCGGCTCGGTGGCGCGTGCCACGCCATCGTGCGCGATTCCACCACGCGCCGGACGCGGGGCCGTCTGGCCACGCTGGCTGACGATCCAGTAGGCCCGCCCATCGGTCACGACCTCGACGCTGCCGAGCTGGTCCGTGCGGTAGACCGCGTCGACGCGCGCCTCGGCCAGGTTGTCGAGGGTGGACCGATGCGGATGGCCGTAGTCATTGCCCGCACCGACCGAAATGAGGGCCACCGTGGGCTGGAGGACGGCGAGGAACGCATCGGTCGTGCTCGTGTCGGACCCGTGGTGCCCGACCTTCAGCACGTCGACCGGACGCAGCAACTCGCGCTCGGCCATCAGCGCTTCGACGGACGCCTCCGCATCCCCGGTCAGCAGGGCGGTGAAGCGGCCGTAGCGCAGGAGGGCCACGACCATGAGGTCGTGGACGTTGTCGTCGGGTCCGAAGCGGGCGACGTCGGCCGCGGAGGGATGGAGGATCTCGAGCTCCGCTCCGCGCCCCAAGGGGATGACCTGGCCCGCGCGGGCGGGGCTGACCTGGCCGTCCGGCTCGCGGGCGGCCGACTCCCGCAGCCGCTGGTGCGGCTCCCCGTTGGGCTCGGCACCGCCGTCCACGTAGCGCGATACCTGGAATCGGCGCAGCACCTCACCCAGGCCACCCAGGTGGTCCTGGTGTGGATGAGTGAGGATCACGACCTCGATCCGCCGCTCGTGGAACGGCAGCGCCTGACCGATCCCCCGCAGGGTCAGGTCGGGATCCTCGCCGCCGTCGACGATGGCGACCTGACCGTCGGGCCCCTCGATCAGGATCGCCTCGGCCTGCCCGACGTCGAGCACGGTCAGGTGCAACCGCCCGTCCGGCCCGGTCAGGAACGTCGCGATGGCCACCACCAGCACGAGACCGATGGCGGCCCGGCGCGGCCGGGCCGCCCACCCGAATGCGGTTGCGAAGGCCGCCGCTTCAGGCAGCCCGATGGCCGGCGCGCCGTGGTGATCCCCGGTCTCGAGCGGCTTCGCGGTGGGTGGTTCGGCTGCGGGGACGCGGGTGAGGCGGCGGACCGCCATGCCGAGCAGCGGATACCAGGCCACCGTAAGCCAGGGGCCGCCGGTCGCGGGCAGCGCGGCCAGCGGCAGTCCGGCGGACGCGATGCCGGCGACGATGAGTCCGCGCAGGGGCAGCCATGCCGCTCCGCCCGCCAGCCATCGCGCCACATCCGCCACCACCCCGGGAACCGGCAGGACCGAGCTGAGGGCGCCGACGAATGCGGCCAGGGCCGAGCCGGCCATCACGGCCGGCACCAGCGGGACGACCACGACGTTGGCCAGCGGCGCCACCAGCGAGACCCGCTCGAACGTGGCCAGCAGGACGGGGAGCGTCGCCAGCTGCGCCGCCACGGTCAGCGCGACGGGCGTGCGGATCCAGGCCGGCCAGCGTTGGAGCCGCTGCTCCAGGGGGGCGCCCAGCACGATCAGCCCGCCGGTGGCCAGGGCTGACAGCTGAAAGCCCACGTCCCACAGGGCCGCCGGCGATGCGACGAGCATGGCCAGGACCGCCGCCATGAGCGCCGAGCCGGCATGCGCGGGGGAGCCTCCCAGCCGGCTGACGAGCAGGGCACCGGCCATGAGCGCGGCGCGCACCACCGCCGGTGAGGCACCCACCAGGACGACGTACCCGGCCACCGCCAGCGCGGCCACGGCTCCCGGCACGAGCGGCCCGGCCCGGCTCCGGAGTGAGCGGGTGATGGCGCCGATGAGCACGACCACGATCGCGACGTTCCAGCCGCTGATCGCCACCACGTGCGACAGCCCCGCCAGCGCGAACGCATCCTTGATTTCGGGATCGATCCCGGCCCGGACGCCGAGCAGGATGCCGGCCCCCAGTGAGGCCTCGGGCTCGGGCACGGTGCTGACCAGCCCATCCAGAAGCCAGCGGCGTGCCGTACCGAACCCATCGCTCAGCGGACTAGACCGATGACCGATCACGGAGACCTCGTATGCCCGGCCGAGCGCTCCGATGCCCTGGCGCCGCAGCCGTTCGCGGTACGCCGCGCCCTCGGGATCAGCCGCGTCCGGTGGGCGGATGCTGACCTCGGCCGCGACCTGGTCGCCGGCCGCAACCTCCGCCGACCGCGGGACGCGGACGAGCAGCCTCCCCGCAACGGGCTCCCGTTCGATGGAGAGGTCCTCGAGCACCAGGTCGAGCGCATCACCCCGAGGCGTGGGCTCATCGGCCACCACGCCGGACACCACCCATGCCGCGTCAGTCGGGAGCCTTTCGACGCTGCCTGGCCCTCCCGGCGGAGCTGCCGCGGTCCCTCGGATTCCGCCCAACACCAGCCCGCCGATAAGCGCGCCGGCGGCGACCCCGGCCACGCCGAGCCAACGCGGCGCGAGCATGACGAGGACGATTGCGCTTGCCGCGGTGCCGAGGAAGGCCGCGATCAGCGCCGGGCCGGGCCGTCCCGCATCGGCCGCCGCGATGCCGGCCATGAGCCCGGCCAGGAGGCCCGGCAGCAGCCAGGCCCCGGGCCGATCCATCGGTCGAGCCCTAAGGGACCGTTACCAGCTCGACGATCTGCTCCAGCTGGCGAGCGGTCAGCACCTCGCGGGTCACCAGCTCGTCCAACGTCGCGAATGGCCGCTCGGCGCGTGCCGCGATGATTTTCTCGGCGGTGACCGGACCGATGCCGGGGAGGGCCTCGAGCTCGGCCTGGCTGGCCCGGTTGAGGTTCACGAGCCCGTCTCCGCCGTCCCCGCCGCCCGCCGGACCGCCCCCGACGACCGGGACGTAGATCTGCTGCCCGTCGACCACCGCCGCGGCCAGGTTCAGGCTCTGCGCGGCAGCCGCCAGGTCCGCGCTCTCGGCATAGCCGCCCGCGGCGGCAAGGGCATCGGCCACCCGCGAGCCCGCGGGCAAGCGATGGATTCCCGGGGCGTTGACCCCGCCCTCGACGTCCACCACCAGGTCCCCTGCGGCAACCCCGGACGAGGCCTCCGGCGCGAGGCTGGCCCACGGATCCGGCGCAAAGGTCGGCTCGGATGCCGGCACCGCGACCGCAGCGACCAGGGCAAGGCTCGCTGCCCCGGCCAGGACCGCGGCAATTCCCACCGCGGCCAACGTCATCAGGTCGAATCGGCTCATGCGCCTCTCCGGTTGCAGCGAACTGGTGGAGGCGAGCGCGGTATCGGCGACCGGTATCCGCGTACGTGGTTGGTCTGCGTCCGAGACCCGACGCCCGGGCACTCGACGCCGGGCCTCGGAAGCAGGCCGGCAGGCTAGGGCTCTCGGGTTACCCCTCGGTTACCGCGACGTGACGCGGCTACCGCGTCGTGACGATGTTCACCATCCGGCCTGGGATGTGGACCACCCGGACCGGCGGCTGTCCGTTGAGGTGTGCCTGCACCCTCGGCGACGCAAGGGCCAGCCGCTCGATCTCGGCCACCGGGAGGTCCGGCGCCACGAGCAGGCGGTCACGGAGCTTGCCGTCGACCTGGACCGGGAGCTCGATGCGATCCGCGGCCGCCAGCTCCTGATCGGCCACCGGCCACGCCTGCTGGTGAATCGAGTACGGCCGCCCGCGCCGCTCCCAGAGCTCTTCGGCGATGTGCGGCGCCGCCGGCGCCAGCAGCAGGAGCAGCGTGTCGGTTGCCTCCCGAACCGCCTCGCCCCCCGCGCCGGCTTCGGCGCCCTGGGTGATCGCGCTCGACAGCTCCATGAGCTTGGAGATCGCCGTGTTGAAGTGCAGCGCCTCGTAGTCCTCGGTCACCGCGGCGATCGTCTGGTGGACGGCCCGCTGCAGGGCACGCGCCGCCTCCGCATCGGTCTGGACCGATGCAGCCGCGCCCGACGCGGCCGTCGGGGCCTGTGCCAGGGCCCAGACCCGACCGAGGAAGCGCCACACGCCCTCGATCCCGGTCGAGGACCACGGCCCACCCTGGTCCCACGGGCCGACGAACAGCAGGAACAGGCGCACCGTGTCGGCTCCGTACTGGGCCACCAGGTCGTCTGGATTCACGACGTTGCCGCGGCTCTTGCTCATTCGGTGGTGGTCGGCGCCCAGGATCTGGCCCTGGTTCCGGAGCGCCAGGAACGGCTCGTCGAAATCGAGGTGGCCCATGTCGCGCAGGGCCTTCACGAAGAAGCGGCTGTAGAGCAAGTGGAGGACCGCGTGCTCCGCGCCGCCGGTGTACAGGTCGACCGGCATCCAGTGGCGCATGGCCTCCGGATCCCACGGCCCTGCCTCGTACTGCGGGGAGCAGTAGCGCAGGAAATACCACGACGAGTCCACGAACGTGTCCATCGTGTCGGTCTCGCGCCGCGCCGGCTCGCCCCCCACCGGACAGGTGGCGGCCAGGAACGCCGCGTGCGACTGGAGCGGCGAGACGCCGGTCGGCGCGAAGTCCACGTCGCGCGGCAGCAGGACCGGCAGCTGGTCCTCGGGGACCGGCTGGGGGCCGTGAACGTCGCAATACACGATCGGGATGGGCGCGCCCCAGTACCGCTGCCGGCTCACCAGCCAGTCGCGGATCTTGTAGGACACCGCTTGACCGCCCATCCCGCGCTCGGCGAGGTGCTCGGTGATGGCCCGGATGCCGTCCCCGGCGCTCATGCCGGTGAAGACGCCGGAGTCGATGAGGACCTCGTCCTGGGTGTGGGCCACGAACGCCGCGCTGGGGTCCGGCACCACGCCCCGGGGAGCCACCACGTAGCGGATCGGCAGCTCGTACCGTCGCGCGAAGCCGAAGTCGCGCTCGTCGTGCGCGGGCACGCCCATGATCGCCCCCGTCCCGTAGCCGGGCAGCACATAGTCGCCAACCCAGATCGGGATCCGCTTTTCGCTCAACGGGTTGACCGCATACGAGCCGATGAAGACCCCGTCCCGTTCCTTCTCGGCGCTCAGCCGCTCGATCTCAGTCTCCCGACGGGCCGCGGCGACATAGGCCTCCACCTCGTCCCGCCGCTGGTCGATGGTCAGCGGCGCCACCATCGGGTGCTCGGGGGCGAGGACCATGAACGTGGCACCGAAGATCGTGTCCGGGCGGGTGGTGAAGACCCGGATCGGGGCGAGGCCATCGGTATCGGCAACCGGGAAGTCGATCTCTGCGCCTTCGGATCGGCCGATCCAGTTCGTCTGCATGAGGAGGATCGGCTCCGGCCAGTCCATGCCCTTGAATTCGAGCAGCTCGTCCGCGTAGCGGGTGATGCGCATGAACCACTGCTCCAGGTCGCGCTTGATGACCGGGGTTCCGCAGCGCCAGCACACCCGCTCGGCGCCCAGCACCTGCTCACGGGCCAGGACGACCTGGTCCTTGGGGCACCAGTCCACCGCGGCCATGGCCTTGTAAGCCAGGCCGGCCCGATAGAACTGCAGGAAGAGCCACTGGGTCCAGCGGTAGTACCCCGGATCGGAGGTGACGACCTCGCGCGACCAGTCCCAGCTGGCGCCCAGCGTCTTGAACTGGGCCCGCATCTGGTCGATGTTCGGATAGGTCCATTCCGCGGGGTGAATGCCGCGCTCGATGGCCGCGTTCTCGGCCGGCAGCCCGAACGAGTCGAAGCCCACCGGCAGCATCACCTGCTCGCCCCGCATCCGGTGCATGCGGGCCACCACGTCCGGCCCGGTCGAGGCATACCAATGACCGATGTGGAGGTCTCCGCTGGTGTACGGGAACATGGTCAGCAGGTAGAACGGCCCCGGCGCGTCGTCGTGGGCGCGATACAGCTCGTCGCGCTCCCAGCGCTCGCGCCACTTCGCCTCGTACGTCGAGGGGTCGAGGCGCTCGACACGCTCCGGTTGGGCGCTCATGGGGTGCCCTCGCCGGCCTGCCAGCGGTCCGCCGCCGCGCTCTCCGGGAACCAGGCCATCAGCAGCTCGTCGCGGTACGTACCGTCCGCCTGGCGAAACTGCCGCCGGCGCAGGCCCTCGCGGACGAATCCGGCCCGTGTGTAGACCGCGATCGCTCGCGCGTTGTCGGGGAAGACGCTGAGCGCCAGTCTCGCCAGGCCTCTCTCGCGGACCCAGTTCTGGGCGGCGGCCACCAGGGCCGTGCCAAGGCCCACGTCGCGCCAGCCGTCGGCCACCGTCACCGACAGGATGCCGACGTGGCGCGAGCTCACGTCCCGATCCGACATGACCAGGGCGTTGCCCACCACCTCCCCGCCGGCCTCGGCCACCAGCACCGCGGCCTCGTCGGCTTTGATCAGCTCGGCGATGAAGAACGCCTCCGACGGGGGGTTGACCGCGGCCGGCGGCGTGACCAGCCAGCGGCCCTCGGCCCGCACCGCGGCGTACAGGCGGGCCAGCGGCTCGGCGTCAGCCGGCCGTGCGGGGCGCAGCAGCCAGTGGCGGCCATCGGCCGTGGTGCGCTCCGAGATGAATGGGCTTGCCGTGGTCACCGCTGGGCTCCCGTCTGGATCGGTCCATTCGCCTGGGTCAGAAATAGCGCGACCCCGCTTCGTCAGGACGAAGGGGGTCAGCCTCGCGGTACCACCATGACTTGACCGATGGTGGTGGAGCTGGGGGGACTCGAACCCCCGACCCCCTGCATGCCATGCAGGTGCTCTCCCAGCTGAGCTACAACCCCACGGTCGGTCCACTCTCTGGCGCGATATCGGACGCCGCCCCGGCCTCGCGGCTGCTCGGCGGGCGAGTTCCGCGCCCCTCCGTCGCCGGCTTCCACCATCCCGGCTCGCTGCAGACGAGGCATGCGCGTACTGCTCCCGCGTCAACGCGTTCGGACCGAGTATACCCAACGCCTCAGCGGCGCCTCAACGACCGGGCTGGGATCGGGTGGCTCAGGCCGCCGGTTCAGGCGGTATCAGTCACGACCGCTGAAGTCAGGTGCCGTCGAGCGGCGTCCTGACCTTCCGCGAGTGACAGGACCATCGGTACGGAAGGCGATTGCTCGACGACGGGCTATCCTGCCCGCGTGACCAGTGCCCTGCGCTCGCGCGCACTCCCAATTGCGGTCGGCGCCGTCGTCCTCGTGCTCCTGACGGCGGTGCTGTGGTATGCCGTCGCCGGCGGGGCGTCCTTGACCAATCCGGCGGAGATCATCACTCAGGGTGCGGAGGCGACCTCCGAGGCAGACAGTTTCCACGTGGAGGTGACCGTGGCCGGCACCGTCGAGGACCCCGACACCGGAGCCAGCATGCCGCTCGACGGCGTTTCGGTTTCGGGTGACGTGGACGTAGCCAATGAGGCCGCGCACGTCACGTTTGCGGTGCCGTTCCTGTTCGGGTTGAGCGGCGAGGCCATCGTCCTGGGCGAGGACCTGTACCTGCTGAGCTCGCTGAGCGGCGACAAGTGGGTCCACATGCCGACGGAAAGCGACAGCTCGCCCAGCCCGGACCCGTCAAGCCCGGCCGAGATCGCCGACAAGGTCGCCGAATTCCTCGCCACCGAGGGCGTGTCCGCCGAAAAGCTGGCCGATGAGGAATGTGGCGACGACACCTGCTACCACGTCCGGCTCAGCATCTCCGAGGATGCTCTGGCCTCGCATCCCGATGCGATGCCGGACATGGGTGACTACGGGAACTTCCTGCCCACCGATGCGTTCAGCGGGCCGGTGGTGGTGGACCTGCTGTTCGATCACGACGGCCTGTGGCTGCGCCAGGTGACTGCCGCCGCATCGGATCCCGAATCGGGTGACGCCAGCCTGACCGTGACTCTGAGCCAGTACAACGAGTCGTTCGAGATCAACGCGCCGCCGCCCGACCAGGTCACCGAGGAAGGGGACTTCCCGCTCTTTCCGACCGACTGAGCGGGTCCGGAGGAGGCGCTGCTCGGCCTTGCGGCGTTGACCGAACGGTAGAATGGGGGACCGACGCGATCCGAAGCCGTGCCGCCCCATGGCCGTCGCGTCCGTGGTGGGAGGTTAAGCGTCATGAGCAGGCGTGTCGTCCCCGTCTTCTTCGCCGTAGCGCTGATCATCGCGGCGTGCGAACAGTCACCAAGTCCGACTCCCTCGCCTGCGGCCGAGGAAACCGCGGCGCCAACACCCGCCCCGCCCCCGGCCGAGGGACGCCTGGCCCTGGTGCAGGAGCGCGGGATGCTGATCTGCGGCATCAACGGAGGCCTACCCGGATTCAGCTTCCTTGACTCCGCCACCGGCGAGGTCACCGGCTTCGACGCCGACTTCTGCCGCGCCGTGGCCGCGGCCGTGCTGGGGGATCCGGAGGCAGTTGAATTCCGGCCGCTCAACGCCGACGCTCGCGGCCCGGCACTCCAGAGCCAGGAAATCGACGTCCTCATCCGCAACACGACCTGGACCGTCACCCGCGACACCGATTGGGGCCTGTTCGCCCCGACCACCTTCTACGACGGCCAGGGCATGATGGTCCGCGTCGAGGACGGCATCGAAACCCTGGCCGACCTGGAGGGCGCGACGATCTGCGTCCAAACCGGCACCACAACCGAGCTGAACCTGGCCGATGTGTTCGGCTCCGAAGGGATCGACTTCACGCCGCTGCCCTTCGGGGAAATCGAGCAGACGTACTCCGCCTATGACGAGGGCAGCTGCGACGCGGTCACCAGCGACCGATCCCAGCTCCTGGCCCAGCGCACGATCCTCACCGTTCCTGACGACCACGTCATCCTCGACGCGGTCATGTCCAAGGAGCCCCTCGGTCCGGTCGTTCCGCACGGCGACGAAGACTGGTTCAACGTCGTCAAATGGGTCGTCTTCGCGACCATCGAGGCGGAGGAGCGGGAGATCACCCAGGACAACGTCGCCGATATGGTGGACAGCGACAACCCGGTCATCGCCCGCCTGCTTGGGGCCGACGGAGATCTTGGCCTCCGGCTGGATGCTGACTGGGTGGTGAACGTGATCTCGGCGGTGGGCAACTATGGTGAGATCTATGACCGCAACCTGGGTCCGGGTACACCGTTCGACCTCGAACGCGGGCCGAACAGCCTGTGGACCGATGGTGGGCTTTTGTACGCACCGCCGTACCGATAGTCGAACCGATGGCCTCGGGTCGGAGCCCGCTCCGCCCCGAGGCTGAAAGGACCGCCAGGCCATGACATCGGCCGGGCACCCGGAACACGAGCACGTCGCGCCACCACCGTGGCGCGACGTTCGCGTCCTGCGCGTCGTCGCCCAGGTCGGGCTGCTCATGGTTGTGGGCATCGGCGGTGCCCTCCTCATCACCAACCTCACGACCGCCATGGCGGAGCGCGGCCTGTCGTTCGGGTACGGCTTCCTGGACCGGAGAGCCGGCTTCGAGATCGGCGAGAGCCCCATCCCGTACGACGCCACCGCCACCTATGGCCAGGCGTTCATCGTGGGCCTGTTGAACACCTTGTTCGTCTCGGCGGTGGGGATCGTCCTGGCTACGGTATTGGGCGTGATCATCGGCGTGGCGCGCCTGTCGCCGAACTGGCTCGTCAGCAAGGTCTCCGCTGGATACGTGGAGGTGATCCGCAACACGCCGCTCCTGGTCCAGCTGTTCGTCATCTACTTCGCCGTCCTGCTCCAGCTCCCCGCGGTTCGCGACACGATCGCGCTTCCCGGGTCCATCTTCCTGAATCAGCGCGGCCTCTTCGTGCCAGCTCCCCAGATCGGCGCGACGTTTGGAGCGTGGCTGGCGATCCTGGGCGCGGGCCTGGCGCTCGCCGTCGTGGGGCTTGTGATCGCCGCACGTCGAGAGGCGTCAGGGCGGCCCACCTACCACCTCGGCATGGTTGGGCCGCTGGCCTTCATCGGGCTGGCCGTGGTCGGCTGGACCCTGGTCGGGGACGCACCGCTGACCTTCGACCCGCCCGTCCGTGGCCGCTTCAACTTCAGCGGCGGGCTCGCCCTGTCGACCTCCTTCACCGCGCTGCTGGTAGGCCTCGTGATCTACACCGCCGGATTCATCGCCGAGGTGGTCCGGGGTGGCATACAGGCCGTGCGCCGAGGGCAGCTGGAAGCCGCCCGCGCCCTCGGGCTGTCGGAGGGCGACACCTTGCGGCTGATCGTGTTTCCCCAGGCCCTGCGGGTGATCGTGCCGCCGCTGACCAGCCAGTACCTGAACCTGGCCAAGAATTCGAGCCTGGCGATCGCGGTCGGCTACCCGGACCTGTTCAAGGTCGGGACCACGATGGCCAACCAGACCGGCCAACCCGTGCCCGTCATCGTCCTGGTGATGGGGACCTACCTTGCCATCAGCCTGGGCACGTCCCTGCTGATGAACCTCTACAACCGCCGGGTCCAGGTCCTGGAGCGATAAGGACCGATGGCCGTCGACGAGCTTCCTCCCCCTCCCGGCACCATCGGCCCACTGGCCTGGCTGAGGAAGAACCTGTTCTCCAGCGCGGCCAACACCGTGCTGACGGTGGTCATCGCGGCCCTTTTGCTGGCCGTGGTCATCGCGATTGGCCAATGGGCGCTGACCGAGGCGCGCTGGGACGTCGTCACCCGAAACCTTCGCCTGTTCCTGATCGGTCAATATCCGGCCGATCAGGCCTGGCGGATCTGGCTCAGCCTGTTCGTCTTATCCGCCCTGACGAGCCTTTCGGCGGGAAGCCTCGGGCGAACCACCCGGTCGCTGGCCGTGGCGCTGTCCTCGTTCCAGGCGGTGCTCGCCGGCCTCACGGCGGTGTCGTCGGTTGGTCCCCTGATCACCATCGGTTTGGCAGTGAATGCGGCCCTGATCTGGGCGGGACTCGCAACCGGCTTCCGGCAACGCCTACCCCGGCGCCCGCTGATGATCGCCTGGTTCGCGTCGATCCCGGTCATCTTCGTGCTGGTGAATGGGATCGGGGAATCGCCCGTTCCGGCGGTCAGCTCGAACCTGTGGGGCGGACTGCTGTTGACGGTCCTGCTCGCCGCGTTCGGCATCGTCCTGGCCTTCCCGCTGGGCGTGCTGCTCGCCCTCGGGCGCCGCAGTGCGCTGCCGGTGATGCGCATCCTGAGCACGGTGTACATCGAGGTCATCCGCGGCGTCCCGCTGGTCACCATCCTGTTCATGGCCGACATCCTGCTGCCGTTCTTCCTGCCCGGCGAGGTGCGGATCGATCGCGTCACCCGGGCCATGGGCGGCATCACGCTCTTCTCCGCGGCCTACGTCGCCGAAAACGTGCGCGGCGGCCTGCAGGCCATCCCCTCAGGCCAGATCGAGGCGGCCCAGGCCCTGGGCCTCAGCACGGCCCGAACCAACATCCACATCGTGCTGCCGCAGGCGCTGCGGTCGGTGATCCCGGCCAACGTGGGGCTCTTCATCAGCCTGTTGAAGGACACGACCCTGGTGACCATCATCGGGTTGATGGAACTGCTAGGCATCGGTCGTGCAATCCTCGCCCAGCCGGAGTCGCTGGGAGCCCACCTGGAGGTCTACTTCTTCATCGGCGCCGTCTTCTTCGTGCTCTGCTACGCGATGTCCCAGGCCAGCTATCGGCTCGAAACTGCGCTTGGGGTGGGCACGCGATGAGCTTCGACGCCATGCATACCGATGTCAAGACGCGCGACATCATCGTGGCGCGCGACGTTCACAAGTGGTTCGGCCAGCTGCATGTCCTGCGCGGGATCGACCTGACGGTCAAGGCCGGCGAAGTGGTCGTGATCTTCGGTGCGTCCGGCTCGGGCAAGTCGACGTTCATCCGGACCATCAACCGCCTCGAGGAGCACCAGCGGGGCGAGATCTTCGTGGATGGCATCGAGCTGACCAACGACATCCGCAACATCGCCGCCGTGCGCAGCGAGATCGGGATGGTCTTCCAGTCGTTCAACCTGTTTCCCCACCTGACCGCGCTCCAGAACGTCAGCCTGGCACCGATGCGGGTCCGCAAGTGGTCGCGCGAGCGGGCGGAGGAGGGCGCCATGACCCTGCTCAACCGGGTGGGGATTCCTGAGCAGGCCCACAAGTTCCCGGCGCAGCTGTCCGGCGGTCAGCAACAGCGAGTGGCCATCGCCCGGGCGCTGGCCATGCAGCCCAAGATCATGCTGTTCGACGAGCCGACGTCGGCCCTCGACCCGGAGATGATCAGCGAGGTGCTCGACGTCATGAAGTCGCTCGCCGCGGACCAGGGCATCACCATGTTGTGCGTCACCCACGAGATGGGCTTCGCGCGGGCGGTCGCAAATCGGATGGTGTTCTTCGACCACGGCCAGATCGTGGAAGAAGGCCCGCCGCGCCAGATCTTCGAGGCGCCGAAGCACGAGCGGACTCGGCGCTTCCTGTCCCAGATCCTTCACTGAGCGCTCTTCACAGGGCATACTGCGCGGACCACCAAGTCCAACGTCTGACGCGCCCGGAGGACCATGATGCGACGGAGCCGATTCGCCCCCTATCTGCTCGTCACCGTCCTGGCGACCGGCATGCTCATCCCGTCGCCGGTCGTGGCCGCCATCCCCGCTGACGCGCTGCTGCCCGATCTCGGCATGGCACCCCTCACCAACTTCCGCATCGAGCGTCGCCCGCGCGGCGAACGCTGGCTGCGCTTCAGCACGGTCATCGTCAACGTGGGGAGTGGCCCGTTCGAGGTGGTCGAGTACACGAATGCGGCCGGGCAGTTGCAGGTCGACCAGCGCGTCAGGACCGGCTCCGGCTGGGCGAGCGAACCCACGGCGGCCGTCATGTACTGGTCGGGCGACGGACACAACCACATGCACGTGCGCGACCTGCAGGAGTACGTTCTGGTCTCCCAGAACGGTCTGGAGCGCCGCTACGGCGAGAAGCACGGCTTCTGCTTCTGGGACAACTACCGATACAACACGGCCCTCCCGGGTTACCCCGCCAATCCGGTCTATACCGGCTCGAACTCGTGCCAGAATCTCCCTGACGGCACGGTGGTGATGGGACTCTCGGTCGGATGGGGCGACCAGTACCCGTACTACCTAGTTGATCAGTACATCAAGATCAGCGGGCTGCCCGCCGGCGAGTACACCGTGACCGCGACCGCGGACTGGGCCGACTGGTTCGTGGAGTCGAACAACGCCAATAACAGCACGACGGCGCGGATCCGGCTCAGCAAGAACGGGGTGACGGTTCTCGATCCAGGGACGGGCCCGTAAGGCTGGCCGGAGGGTCCGATCCGGCGGCGTGAATGGTGGAGATGAGGGGACTCGAACCCCTGACCCCCGCGATGCGAACGCGGTGCTCTCCCAGCTGAGCTACATCCCCACGGGGCGCCCACACGGGGCGCCGGCAGGATAGCACGGCCCCTTCCGCAGCCTCCAGGCGGGGATTGTCATAGAACATCTGTTCTATTAGACTGACCGATGTGACCCTGCCGGTTGCCCAACCCCTCCCCGAAGTGCTCGCTGCGCTCCGCGAGCGCGGCCTGCGACGGGGCGTGGCGCCGCTCCCCGGGGAGCCGTCGATCCCCGCCGCCCCCACCGGTCACGCCGCCCTGGACGCCGCGTTGGCCACCGGCGGCTGGCCCCGGGGCGCGCTGGCCGTCCTGGATGCCGCTCCCGGGCATGGCGCCACGTCCCTGGCCCTCGACTCGGCGGCCGCCACCCAGGCGGCCGGGGGAATGGTGGCCTGGATCGACCTGGCTGGCACCTTCGACCCGGCCCTGGCCGCTCGCCGTGGAGTCGGCCTGGAATGGCTGCTCGTCGTCCGTCCCGCCGACGGCGCCGAGGCCCTGGAGCTGGCCGCCTGGCTGGCTCGCTCCCGTCTCCTCGACCTGCTGGTTCTGGACCTGGACGGGCCGGCGCCCTCGCGGTTTGACCGGTTGGCCTCACTCCTGTCCCGATCCGATGCCACCGCCCTGCTCCTCGCTCCCACCGCGGTGCGCGAGGCAGCCGGCCGTGTGGCCGGCGTCCGGGTCCGCCTCGAGCGTCAGGCCTGGCTGGCGGTGGGCCGGGACCTGGTCGGGCTGCGGGTGGCAGCCAGCGTGACGCGCCACCGCTGGGCCCTGGCCGGCGGCCACTCCGAGATCGACCTGTGGTTCGGGGAGGGTCGCCGCATCGACCCGCTGCTGCCCGCCCTCGCCGTCCCGCAGCCAGCCACGGAATCCGCCACGGCCGAACCAGTGGAGCTGGAGTCACTCCCCGCGCTGGCCGTCCTCAGCGCCTGATCAAGGTTCCACGCGATGCGGGTATTGGCGCTGGTATGGCCCACCCTGCGGGGCGAAGCCGCTGCCCCGGATGTGGGCTCGCGCTTCGAGGCGATGCTGGACCGGCTGGATGACCTCTCCCCGCGGATCGAGGCGGTGGGCATGGGCGTGGCGCTGGTCGACGTGACGGGCCTGGAACCGATGCACGGGTCGGAGCGCCGGCTGGCGGCACGGGCGGTATCGCTGGCCGGGATCTACCCGGTGCGGACCGGGATCGGTGACAACCGATGGCTGGCGGCTCTGGCCGCCCGCTTGGCCCGGCCCGGGCTGCCTGACACGCCCGGTGACCCCACCGCCCGGGCCGCGTGCCTGATTTTTCCGCCCGGCGAGGGGCGCACCACGCTCACACCGCTGCCCATCGGCCTGCTGCCGGCGGAGCCGGCCACTCGGGATCGGTTCAGCCTGTTCGGGTTGACCACCATGGGCCAGCTGGCGGGGCTACCACGGTCGGCCGTGGCTGCCCAGTTCGGTGCGGAGGGGGAGCGGCTTCAGGCTCTGGCTCGTGGGGAGGATCCGCGGCCGCTGGTCCCGCGCCGCCGGCCGGAGCGTCTGGAGACCACGGTCCGCTTCGAGCCGCCGGCGGAGGGGACGACGGAGATCACCCTCGCCCTGCGCCGCGCGGCCACCAGCCTGACCTACCCGCTGCGTGGCCGTCACCTCGCCCCGGGCCGCGCCACGTTGACCCTGCATCGGGAAGCGGCGGCGCCGCTCACCGTGACCCTGGCCCTCCCCGAGCCGAGCACGGAACCGGACTGGATCGCGCGCCTCCTGCTGGCCCGCCTGGAGGCGGAAGTGCGGGCCCGAGGCACCAGAACCGCCCGCGCTACCGAGACGGCTGCATCCGCCGACGACGAACCACGAATCACCGCCATCGGTCTGGTCCTGGACCGCCTCACCAACCCGGCCGCGCGCCAGCTGCCCGCCTTCGAGCCCCAGGCCGGACGCTGGGAGGAGCTGCGCTGGTCGCTGGAACGGGTGGCCGCCCGGTTCGGGACCGGCCGCCTGTGGCGGGCGGTGGCCGACCGACCGACCGCGGTCCTCCCCGAGCGGCAGGCACGGCTGGTCGAGATCGGTATCGGTCTCGAAGGCGCCGGCGGACCCGACCGATGACCCGCCTGCATGCCACCCACCCACTGATCCAGGTCGAGACCGACGCGGCCGGCATCCCGATCCGTCTCCGCCTGGACGGCACGACCCACGGCGAGGTGGGGATCTGCAACCGCTGGCGGATCACCGACGACTGGTGGCGCGACCCGGTGTCCCGCGCCTACTTCAAGCTCGTCACCCGCGACGGGCTGCTGTGCACCATCTTCCTGGACGAGAACCGCGGGACCTGGCACCTGGAGCGCATCTTCGACTGACCGATATCGACGGGCCGATGCCGATGGCTCGCGCGGCAGACGCACGCGCTCGCTCAGACCCGTGCATCACAGGTCTTCGTGCTATCGCGTAGCACGATAGCGCGATATCACGAACGGCTGTGACACCGCGCCAGGCCCGACGATGCTCCCTCGTCGGCCCGATCAGCTGCCCGGGTTGACGATGAGCAGCACTCCGAGGGCCGCCACCACGATGAATACGAAGCGCCGGAACGTGTCCTCCGGCAGGCGGCGCAGGATCGGGGTGGCCAGCACCGTGCCCGCCAGCACCCCGACCGTGGCCATGACGACGTACG